>CBDTYX010000256.1:0-3063 GCA_965364745.1 uncultured Desulfovibrionaceae bacterium
CCCCCTCCCCGGGCGATGACGCGCGAACCGCCCAGGGCTGTTTTCAGGCGTCGGGCCAGCCAGGTGTAGCGGCGTTGCGTGTGGTTGTTTTTCACGGCCATGGCCAGGGCTTTGGGCGTGCCCACAATGATGACCAGGTCGCGGCCGCGGGTCACGGCGGTGTACAGCAAATTGCGCTGCAAGAGCACGTAGTGCTGGGTGAGGATGGGCAAAACCACGGCCCGGTATTCCGAGCCTTGTGATTTATGCACGGAAATGGCGTAAGCGGGCAGAATGTCGTCCAGCTCATCAAAGGCGTAGAGCACGTTGCGGTCGTCATAGCGCACGGTCAGTTCGCGCTCTTCCATATCCAGGTAGCAGATGCAGCCGATGTCGCCGTTGTACACGTCTTTTTCGTAATTATTGCGGGTCTGCATAACTTTGTCGCCCAGAAGGAAGCGCCGCTCGCCGCGCTGCACATAGGCGGTTTCCCGATTTAGGGCAGCCTGGAGCAGGGTGTTGAGATTTGCCGCGCCGGCCGTACCTTTGTGCATGGGCGAAAGCACCTGTATGTCGGTCATGGGGTCAAAACCGAAGCGGCGCGGAATATGGTCGCGCACCAGATCTACAATAAGCTCCACTGCTTTTTCCGGATCTTCCTGGTTTATGAAATAAAAATCGGACAGGGCGCCGCGCGGCGGACGATTGAGTTCGGGCAACTGGCCTTTGTTGATGCGGTGGGCGTTGAGAATGATTTCACTGGCTTCGGCCTGGCGGAAAATTTCATTGAGCTCGACCACGGGCACCACTTCGGATTCGATGATATCCTTGAGCACGTTGCCCGGTCCCACGGACGGCAACTGGTTCATGTCGCCCACCAGGATTACGGTGCAGCCCAGAGGCACGGCTTTGAGCAGATGATACATGAGCATGGTGTCCATCATGGAGGCTTCATCAATGATGAGCAAACCGCAGGGCAGAGGCTGATCCTCGTTGCGGGCGAAACCGTCTTCCGTAGGATTGTATTCCAGAAGGCGGTGAATGGTGCGGGCGTCACGGCGGCTGGTTTCAGCCAGGCGCTTGGCGGCCCGGCCTGTGGGCGCGCCCAGAAGAATGCGGCTGGTACGTTCGGCAAAGACCTTGATGATAGCGTTGATGATAGTGGTTTTGCCTGTGCCCGGGCCGCCGGTAATGACCAGGACCTTGTCTTCCGTGGCCGCGTGCACGGCCCTTTCCTGCTGCGGGGCCAGGGTGATGGGCAGCTTTTGCAGCACGCTGTCCACAATGCTGGCTGCGTTGTCTATTTCCACGGACTTGGGCGAAGCCATAATCCGGCCCAGGTAGTGGGCAATGGACGTTTCATAGTGGTGAAACTGGGAGAGGTAGATATACGCTGTGCCCGCCGGGTTCTCCGCATTATTCGGCGTCGTGTCCTCATCCAGGTCGGCATTGATGTCTATTTCCGGAATATTGTCGTCTTGCCAAAAGTCGTCAGGATCATTTTCCCAGACTGGCTCTTGCTCTATAGTTAGGGGCGGGGCGGGAGCATTTTTATCCGCAATGATTTCTTCAACAAAACGCTCTTCGGAGATGAGTCGGTCCACGGCGCTTTCCGCCTCGGCTTCGGGAATATCCAAATCTTCCACGGCCGCATGCACCAGATCAACGCGGGGATAGCACATGTGCCCGTCTTCCATAAGCCGGCGCAAGGTATACAACACGCCGGCTTCGGCGCGCAGGGGGTGGTCCTTTGCAAACCCCAGCTTTCCGGCCAGCATGTCCGCAGTCAGAAAACCGATGCCCCGTATATCCATGGCCAGGCGGTAGGGGTTTTCCTTGAGCACATCCAAAGATTCAACGCCGTAAAATTTATAGATGCGCACCGCGTACGCCGTGGAGATGCCGCTTGGCTCCAGAAAGACAATGAGCTCGCGAATGCCGTGTTGGGCGCGCCAGGCCTCTTCAATGCGTTCGGCCATTTTGGCGCTGATGCCCTTGACCTCGCTTAAGCGGTAGGACTCTTCATCCATGACGAGCAGGGTGTTTTCGCCGAATTTGTCCACAATGCGCCGGGCCAGGGTTTTGCCGATACCTTTGATCAATCCGGAAGATAAAAACGCGGCAATGCCTTCCAGGGAAGAAGGGCGTTCTACGCTGAAGGTTTCCCAGGCGAATTGGCGTCCGAAACGGGGGTGGGTGGTCCAGCGTCCGGTGAGCTTAAGCAGGCATCCGGGCTCGGGCAAAATCATGTGTCCCACGGCGGCAATAGCGTCCAGTTTGCCCTTGGGCAGAATGCTCAGGACGGAGTAGCCGTTTTCATCGTTGTGAAAGATGATTTTATCAAGAGTCCCGGTAAGTTCCACACGCGAAGAGTCAGCCCCTTCCAGGCCGGGCAGGGTGCCGCTTTGCGCGGCGTCTGACTCAGGCGCGGGGGAATTTTTTTGAGGCGGCAGATAGCGGGGGCGTCCGTATTTACGGGGCAGTGGTGGCATCAGGCGCGCTCCCCGCGGGTGCGATCATTGCGTCCCCTGCTGCGCTGGATAAGCAGGGCATCGGCCAGGGTCAGGGCCAGCATGGCTTTGAGCACCGGCACCACGCGCGGGATGGCCGAGCAGTCGTGGCGGCCGCCGATGCTCAGTTCTTTAATTCCGCCCTGGGTGGTCAGCATGGGCTGGGGCCGGTCGATGGAGGCAATAGGTTTTATCGCCGCGCGGGCGATTATGGGCGCGCCTGTGGAGATGCCGGCCAATATGCCGCCGCTGTGGTTGGTTAGAAAGCCGGTCGATGTTTGCAGATCATTGTTCTGCGAGCCGGTGCTGCGGGCGGCCGTAAGGCCGTCGCCGATTTCCACGGCTTTGACCGCGCCTACGCTCATGAGCGCCTGGGCTATGACGGCATCGAGCTTGTCAAAAATCGGCTCGCCCAGTCCCGGCGGCACGCCGTGCGCCTCCACCTGAACAATGCCGCCCAGAGTATCGCCGGCCTGCCTGGACGCAAGCACGGCTTCTTCCCATAGCGGGATCACGTCGGCGCAGGGCGCGAAAAATGCACGCTCAGCCGCTCCGGCCGGGTCGCTTATGGCGG
>CBDTYX010000257.1:0-3058 GCA_965364745.1 uncultured Desulfovibrionaceae bacterium
TGGCGGCTGCAATGCCGCCAAGCTCCAGGGTAAAAGCGCGCAACTCAATGCCGGCCTCGGCCAGCACGGCCAGGGCAATGGCCCCGCCGGCCACGCGGCTTACGGTTTCCCGACCCGAGGAACGTCCCCCGCCGCGATGGTCGCGCAGGCCGTATTTGGCGGCATAAGTGTAATCACCGTGGCCGGGGCGATAAACTTCGGCCAGAGCGTCATAATCAGCGGAATGTTGGTTGGTGTTTTCAATGATAAAACCCATGGGCGTGCCTGTGCTTTTGCCCTCGAATACGCCGGAGAGCAGACGGACTTTGTCCGGCTCTTTGCGCGGCGTGGCCGCAAGTCCGCCCTGGCCCGGCCGCCGTTTGTCCAGCTCGGCCTGAACCATGGCTTCATCCACAGCGATGCCGGGCGGGCAGCCGTCCACAACGCCGCCCAAAGCCGGGCCGTGCGATTCGCCAAAGGTGGTCAGGCGAAACAGTCGTCCAAAGGTATTGCTCATAAATTACACATCCTGGGCCGTTTGGCCCACAATTTTTAAAATCGCGGCGACCACGTCTTCTTTGGGCAACGCGGCGTCTAAGGTAGCGGCGGCAGCCGCTGTATACAACGATTCGCGTTCATTTAAAATTCGCGCCATTTCCTGCTCCAGGGGCAGATCGGTCAGGGCTGGGCGATGATCGGACGGCGCGGCGCGCGTAACCCTTTTGAGCAGGACATGCAGCGGAGCTTTCAGGTAAACGACAGTTCCGCTGCTGCGCATAAGCTCGCAGTTGGCGCTGCTGAGCACCACGCCGCCGCCGGTGGCTATGACGGACGGAGCAGGCTTTTCAGCCAGTCGGGCCAGGGCTTTGCATTCCATATCTCTAAACTTCGTCCAGCCCTCTTCGCGAACAATTTCTTCAATGCTGCGGCCATCTTCCCGGCGCACCACAGCATCGACATCATAGAAATAAACGTCAAGTTCTTCAGCTAAGAGGCGCGCCAGGCAGCTTTTGCCCGAACCGCGAGGTCCGATTAAGTATAGATGCTTGTCCAGCTTGAGTTTTTTCGACACAAATATCCCATACGAGGCCGTGCAGTTTAATTTATGGACTTTAATCCTTTACAGCCCTGAATAACCGTATATAGAATGGACTCTTGATTTTGTAAATTCAAAGTCAGGCGTACCCCCCATATAAGCGCTTATGCCGGGCGCGCGCTCGGCGGCGGCGTGTTTTGCAAGAGGAGTTAAGCTATGAGCTCGTTTTCGCGTATTGAGCGTTTACCCCCCTATGTGCTGGCCAGCGTCACGGAGTTGAAGACCCAGTTGCGCCGCCAGGGCGAAGACATTGTTGACTTCGGCATGGGCAACCCCGATTTGCCCACCCCGCCGCACATTGTGGAAAAGCTGGTGGAAGCGGCCGGGAAACCGGTTAACCACCGCTATTCCTTGTCTCGCGGCATTCCCAATCTGCGCAAGGCTATTTGCGACTGGTACACCCGTCGCTACGACGTGTATCTTGATCCGGACTCCGAGGCCATTGTGACCATGGGCGCCAAAGAGGGCCTGGCCCACCTGGCTTTTGCCATGCTTCAGCCCGGTGACGTGGTTTTCGCGCCCGATCCCACCTATCCCATTCATACGGCCGCGGCCATTATTGCCGGGGCCGACGTGCGCCGCATCCCCATCGGCCGTGGGCGCGATTTTTTCAACGACCTGCTCATGGCCGTGCGCCAGACCTGGCCGCACCCCAAGCTGCTGGTCATTAACTATCCGCACAACCCCACCGGTGAAGTGACCAGCCTGGAGTTTTTTCAGAAGGTGGTGGATTTCGCCAAAGAACACAAAATGTGGGTCATTCACGACCTGGCTTATGCGGACCTCGTATTTGACGGCTATGTGGCCCCCAGCTTTCTGCAGGCCAAGGGCGCCAAGGACGTTGGCGTGGAATTTTTCTCCATGTCCAAGAGCTACTCCATGGCTGGCTGGCGTGTGGGCTTTTGCGCCGGCAACCGCGAAATGATTCACGCCCTGACCAGAATCAAGAGCTATCTGGACTACGGCATGTTCCAGCCCATCCAGATCGCTACGGCTGTGGCCCTCAACGGACCTCAAGACTGCGTGACTGAAATTGCCGATGTTTACCGCCAGCGCCGGGACGTGCTCATCGAAGGGCTCAACCGCATCGGCTGGGAAGTGCCTTCGCCCAAGGCCACCATGTTTGTGTGGGCGCAGATTCCGGAAGCTTTCCGGCACATGGGTTCGGTGGAATTTGCCAAGCTGCTGGTGCGGGAGGCCAAGGTGGCGGTTTCGCCGGGTTTGGGCTTCGGACCTTTTGGCGACGACCACGTGCGCTTTGCGCTTATTGAAAATGCGCACCGCACCAAACAGGCTGTTAAAGGCATTAAAAAGGCGCTGTCCGGCGGCATCTGCTCCGCTGATGAAGACGCGGCGCAGGAATAAAATTACAAGAGAGGTAAAGCAAACGCCATGAATCAAGCACCGCTGTTTATCGGTCTGGCCGGCTACGGCACTGTGGGCTCTGGCCTGGCCGAAGTGCTGCACATCAATAAAACCGGCATTTTACGCCGCCTGGGGCGGGAAATCCGCATTAAGCGCGTTTTGGAGCGCGATACGGATAGAGTCAAGCAAAGCCCGTTTTTGGATAAAAATGTGGGCGTAAGCACTGACCCCGCAGATATGTATAATGACCCGGACATCGCCCTGGTGGTGGAATTGATGGGGGGCATTGATTTTCCGGCCAAGTTCATTAAGGGCGCTCTGGAGGCCGGCAAGCATGTGGTCACTGCCAACAAGGCCCTCTTGGCCGAAGCCGGAACGGAGTTGTTTGCCCTGGCGGCGAAAAAGAATCTTTCGCTCGGCTATGAAGCCAGCGTGTGCGGCGCCATTCCCATTGTGCAGGCCCTGCGCGAAAGCCTGGCCGGCAATGAAGTCATCAACATCATGGGCATTTTGAACGGCACCTCCAATTTCATTCTTTCCGAAATGAGCACCAAGGGCATGCCCTTTGACGTGGCGCTCAAGGAAGCCCAGGATCTCGGTTATGCCGAGGCCGTGCCT
>CBDTYX010000258.1:0-3055 GCA_965364745.1 uncultured Desulfovibrionaceae bacterium
CGGCCCCGGAAGAATTCTCTTTCGGGGCCGCGCGGCTTCGGTTGACAGGACAGGAGCCCCACCTTCCAGATATGTCCTTTCGAGCCGGAGCCTATAACTTCTGCTGCATGAAGGCTTCGGGAATTTCCTTGTAGCCCTTGCTCTTCACAAAACCGATGACCAGGCCGATGACCAGCCATATGGCGCCGACCACCTGCGTGGGCCAGTCAAAACCGGTCCAGACATAGCAAAGAATGAAAATGCCGCAGAGGGGGAAAATCAGGAAGCGGAACAAATCGCCGCCGGAGCGCCGCTTTTCTTTGCCGAAGAAGAACCAGATCACCGAGATGTTGAGCATGATGAACGAGGTGATGGCCCCGAAGTTGACCAGCCGCGAAAGCTCGGGCACGGAGAACAGCAGAGCGCAGAACATGGACAGGATGCCGATGAGGATGAGCGCGACGTGCGGGGTCTTGAACTTGGGATGAATGCGGGACAGCACCTGGGGCAGGAGCTTGTCGCGGCCCATGGAATAAAGCACGCGGCTGCACGCGGCCTGCGCGTTCAGAGTGTTGGCGATGCCCACGGCCAGAATGTTGACCACCAGCAGCACAATGCGGAACCATTCGCCGATGGCCACGGAGCAGGCGTCAAACAAAGCCGTGGCCGGGTTGTACTTGGTGTAGTCGGGCTCGATGAGGCAGACCACGTAGGTTTGCAGGAAGAAGACCAGACCGATGACCAGCAGGGCAATAATGATGGCCCGGCCCACGCTGCGCTCGGGCTTGTCTGTTTCTTCGGCCAGAGTGGAAATGCCGTCGAAGCCCAGGAAGTTTAAGCAGGCGATGGAGCAGGCCGTGGCGATGAAGGCCAGGTTGACGTGCTCGGATTGATAAATGGGAGTCATGGTCAGGGCGCCCGCGCCGCCGCCGTCGCCCAGCACGTACTTGAGGCCGCCGATGACGATGACCAGCACGATGCCGATTTCCACGATGAAGAAGACAAAGTCGACTCTGGCCGTGGATTCGATGCCCTTAACGTTGATGAGCGTATTGACCACGATGAAGATGGCGATCCAGATCCACATGGGCAGACCGGGCACCAGCGCGATGCACCACTCGCCGACAATGACGTACAACAGGCTGGGAATGAAGATATAATCCAGCAAAATGAGCCAGCCGGCGATAAAGCCCACGTGGGGGTTTATGCCGCGCTGCACGTAAGAGTAAACGCTGCCCGCGATGGGAAAACGGCGGGACATCTGCACATAGGAAAAAGCGGTGAACATCATGGCCGCGAAGCCGACCATATACACCAGCGGGGCCATGCCCATGGAGTCGAGGTTCACATAGCCGAAAATGCTGTGCGGAGCGATGATGACCATGAACAGCAGACCATAAACCACCAGGTCCCAGGTGGACAGCACGCGCCGCAATTCCTGTTTGTAGCCGAATTGCTCAAGAGTAATGTTGCTTTTGTCAGACATCTTTTAAACTCCAGAACGGCCCGCGCCCCGCTTTGCCGAGCGGTTAGCCTTGATCGGGCCGTGATTCAGGTTAAAGCAAGTTTGTTTGTCTCCAGTGTTTTTCCGGGCGCGCCTTTTACTTGGCGATGAGAGGCCTTTCGGGGCGCCTCGGCGCGGACACGCGCAAGACCATGGGCACGGGACAGGGCTGGCAGCCCTGGTTGATGGCCGCTTCCCCGGCCAGAGACAGGTAAAAGAACACGTCCGTGGCGTCCCAGCCGTAGGCCGGGGACATGAGTTCCTGCATCTGGCGGGTGGCCGCCACCAAGGCCTCGGTGTAGTCGAGGCTGGAAGCGAACACGTGCCAGTCGTCTTTGGTTTCCAGCACGGGCCAGTCCAGCTTGCGGTTTTTAATCAGGTCGAAGCGCACTTTCACTTCGCCGCAGATTTCAAGGCCGGTGCCGCACAGCTCGCCGTCGCCCATAACCGCGTGCAGATCGCCCAGGGCGAACAGGGCGCCGGGCGCGCGCACGGGCAAATACAGACGCGTGCCCGCGCCCATGTGCTTGCAGTCGAGGTTGCCCCCGTGCGCGCCTGGGAAACCGCAAGCCACGGCTTCACCGGCGGGCGCCACGCCGATGACCCCGACCATGGGCTGAATGGGAATTTCCACATCTTTGAACTGAGCTTTGCCGTTTTTAATGGGCACCACCGTGGTGCGGATCTCCATGCGGTCGTGCAGGGGACCCACGCCGGGCAGGGAAGTGACCACGCCCTTGTCGCCCACTTTCACGGATAAAATGTCCACAGCCAGGATATCGCCGGGCTCGGCCCCTTCAATATGCACGGGTCCGTTGGCCGGGTTGGCGCTGTCGTAGTTGAAGTCGGTGGTCAGGTCCTTATCGGTTTTAATCAGGTTGGAGAAGCAGTCGAGAGTCTGAAACTCCACCGTGTCGCCCGGCTTTGCCCGGGCCACAGGCGTATTGGTTTTACAAAATTTATAGGTATATTCGGTAATCACAAATACTCCTAATATTGCGGCCGGATTTTCGCATCCGGTCGGTTAAAGCTGCTTGCCGCAATTACAAAAAACACTTTTGGGAATAAATTAAAAAACCGGCCGCGGCACGGCGGAACTCCGGCAGTCGGACCGCAACGGGCATCCTCCTATAGACCCAGGCGGTTTGTGACCACGCCCCGATGCATGCATTCCCAACCGATTGCCGGGACCAACCCGGCATGCGCCTTAAAAGATGCAATAAATTCCGAGGCATCGGCTATGGGGCCGGTGGAGAAAAACATAAGCAAATATGGAACGGAGGCCAAGACGGCTGGGAAAAAGTCGACAAGATTTGCGGAGTTTTTTGCGCGAGGGGGGGACGAGGGGACGGGCCGGGGGTTATAAAGCCGAGGACGCATTTCCGCACGCAAGAACGTAAGAAACGATTTTTAGAAAAAAGGTTTGGAAGCATCCGGAAGCACTGGGAAGCGATAGGAAGCACAGGGAAGCGCCGGGAAGCATTATTTGGTTGAAATTTTATTATTGGAATAAAAAATAGTCTTGGATATTGATATTTTTACCAAAATAAGCCATACTTAATAAATCAAAAT
>CBDTYX010000259.1:0-3026 GCA_965364745.1 uncultured Desulfovibrionaceae bacterium
ACCGTGTTGAGTTTACCCCCCGAAACGGCCAAGGCGCGGGGCTTTATGAACTCATCGGTTTCCCCGACCGCGTAAGCGGCTTTAACCACTTGAGCCGGATCCGCCACAGCAGAAAGCTCCACTTCGCTTTGCCCTTTAGTCAGCATGTTCCAGGCAAGCTGCACCCGATCCCAGCGCTTGTCGCGATCCATAGCGTAATAGCGGCCGCAGATGGAGCCGATCCGCCCCCAGCCGATTTTAGCCATATAAGCGCCGAGTTGCTCCACAAACCCGGCCCCGCTGTCCGGCGCGGTGTCCCGCCCGTCCATGAAGCAGTGGACAATAGTTTCCACACCTTCGGCTTTGGCCAGATCCAGCAAGGCAAACAAATGGTCGATATGGCTGTGCACGCCGCCGTCGGACAAAAGGCCCATAAGGTGCAGGCGCCCCCCGGCGGACAGCGTGGCGGCCATAAGCTCATTTATGGCCGGGTTTTGTTCAAATTCGTGATTTTCAACAGCCAGGTCAATACGAGTCATATCCTGGTAAACAACGCGCCCGGCGCCGATATTCATATGCCCCACTTCGGAGTTGCCCATAAACCCGGAAGGCAGGCCTACCGCCCGTCCGGAGCAATTGAGCCGCGCGGAGGGGTATTTTGCGGTTAAGGCATTGATGCTGGGCATGGCGGCCAGCCGCACGGCGTTGCCGGGACCGGCCGGGGCCTGGCCCCAACCGTCAAGAATCAATAATAATGTGGGCGTCAACGCGTGCATAAACACCTCTTGCTCATCAGTCGTCAGATTCGCCCCGTTCGTCAAGCACAGGCTTAACGCCGGCCCACAACCCTTCTATATTATATAAGAGTCGCGCGTCCGCCTGAAAGATGTTTACGACCACATCGTTAAAATCAAGAAGAATCCAGGCGCCGTTTTGGTAGCCTTCCATATGCAAAAATTCATAGTTGGCGCGGCCGGCCTCATCAAGCAAATGATCGGCGAGGCCCTGCGCATGGCGCACCGATGTGGCGCTGACCAGAATAATGCCGTTGGTGAACGCGCCCTGTCCGCTCAAATCCAACACAAACAATTCACGGGCTTTTTTATCCTTAAGCCAGGCGCCCATCTGTTCCAATTTTTCCTGAACGGACGCCAGGGAATATTTTTTCACAACCGCGGCCATGCATCCTCCCGACCTGTGTTTACTGCTCATTTGCGGCAAAGGCCGCTTAATTTGCGCACTTTACTTCATTTATCCAGTCTCCGCAATTGTCTTTCCAACTTGCGCCGCTGCCAGGCAGGCATTTAAATCCCTTGACCATTGTGCGATTTACTGCAAAAAATCTTTGGTGTAAGAAGAAAGTGACTTAATTCAGGAGCCTTAATTATGATTTTTAACTACGCCATGGAAACCCTGCCCAGGGAAGAGCTGGAAAAGTTGCAACTGCGGCGCTTGCAAGATGTTTGCAAACGCGTGTATGCCAATGTGCCCTTTTATCGCCAAAAATTTGAAGACGCCGGGCTCACCCCGCACGACATCAGAACTCTGGACGATTTAAAACTTCTGCCTTTTACCGAAAAGCAGGACACCAGGGATCATTCGCCTTTCGGCCTTTTTGCAGTGCCCCGCGACCTGGTGGCCCGCATCCATGCCTCCAGCGGCACCACCGGCAAGTCCACCGTGGTGGGCTACACCAAGCGCGACCTGGAGCACTGGTCCGATCTTATGGCCCGCTGCCTTTCCGCGGCCGGAGTAAAAGCGGGTGACATCATCCACAACGCTTACGGCTATGGCCTGTTTACCGGCGGGCTGGGCGTACATTACGGCGCGGAGCATATGGGCGCCACCATTGTGCCCGCCTCGGGCGGCGCCACCAAACGCCAGGTTCAGCTGCTGCGCGATTTCGGCGCGCACGCCATGACCTGCACGCCTTCTTACGCCATGTTCCTGGCTGAAGCCGCCATTGAAGGCGGTTTCCCCATGGACGACTTCAAACTGCGGGTAGGCATCTTCGGGGCCGAACCCTGGACTGAGGAAATGCGTCGCGAAATTGAACAGCGCTGGCGCATTGACGCGCTGAATATTTACGGCCTGTCCGAAATCATGGGGCCGGGCGTATCCATGGAATGTCTGGAAGCCAAACAGGGCATGCATATTTTTGAAGACCACTTCCTGCCGGAAATTATCGACCCGGAAACCGGCGAAGTGCTGCCCCCCGGCGAACAAGGCGAGCTGGTGTTCACCACCCTGACCAAAGAAGCTTATCCTTTGATCCGCTATCGGACCAGGGACATAACTTCCCTTGACTATACGCCCTGTATTTGCGGCCGCACCCACGTGCGCATGCAGCGCATTGCCGGCCGCTCGGACGATATGCTGATTATCCGCGGGGTCAACGTCTTCCCTTCGCAGATTGAATCTCTCATCCTGGAAGTGCAGGGCCTGGCTCCGCATTATCTGATCATTGTGGACCGGCAGAACAATCTGGACTCTCTGGAAGTGCAGGTGGAAGTCACCGAGGCTTTATTCTCCGACGAGGTTAAAAATCTGCAAACCATTGAACGCGGCTTGCAAAAAGACATCAAAGACTTCCTCGGCGTAAGCGCCAAGGTGCGCCTGGTGGAGCCCAGCACCATTCAGCGCTTTGAAGGCAAATCCGTACGGGTCATAGACAACCGGCCCAAACTTAAAGTCTGAATATAAAGGGGGAGAGCAAGCTCCCCCTTTTTCATTTCATGCTCCTCAAATTTTGCCTAATCAACCGCCGGACCTGGCAAGGGTTTTGCATATCTTCCTGGCAAGAACAATTCTTTGACGAGTTGATTTTGTCAGCCATGTACCAGATGCAAAGGAGATGAAGTATGCTGTTTTCCCTTATCAGCGGCAACGCCCGTAAAACCGCCAAAGCCCCCGCCGCGCAAACCGAAAACCTGGAACGGATCAAGGCTCTGTTTTTAGGCGGACGTTTTCCCGTAACCACCACCGAGGCGGTTGAAGGCCGCAAAATAGGCAAAGTGCTGGGACTCGTGGTCTGCTGCGCCTATGAT
>CBDTYX010000260.1:0-3020 GCA_965364745.1 uncultured Desulfovibrionaceae bacterium
AGGCCCGCGCTTGCCGGGCGGGAAAATGCCGAGCCCGTCCCTTGCGACAAGGGAGACGTCGGCATTTTATCCGTAAGGCTTTGCCCCGGGCGCGTCAACGGAGGGGTGGGTGGTTTAGGAGTAAAAGGCGTGCTCATTCATCCCCCCTTTCTTTTTGCTCATCAAGTTTGGCCAGGGCTTCCTCAACAGCATTTTGCAGATCGGGGCTGCCGCTCTCAAGGACGCTCAGCAATGCATTAAAGGCCTGATCACCGCCAATTTCCGCCAGGGCGTCCACAGCCTTGATGGCCAGCAGGATATTGTCGCCGTTAATGATTTCCAAAATTTCCGGGATGACCGCTTCCACTTTGAGCCGCCCCAAAGCTTCCAGGCCGCGGACGCGAACCCAGTCGTCCCCATCCTTAAGGGCTTCCAGAAAGGCGGGGATAAATTCTTCCTGGCCGCTGTCGCCCAAAAGTTGGATGAGGGTGTGCCGCACGTCGTTGCTGGGATCATAAAGGCGGCTGAGCATGGCCGCTGAATAAGCTTCCGGAATAGGCAGCTGTGAGCCCAGGGCTTCAATGGCCACGCGTCGGACATCGGAATTTTCATCCTCCAAAGCGGCGGCCAAAAGATCGAAGTTGGCGTCCGCGTCAAGACGTCCCAGGGCGTACACCGCCATCATGCGCTGTATGGAGTCCGGATGATTGGCGCGTTCTCTAAAGTAGCCGACAAGATCAGGCGTGCCCGCGGCAATGGCGCTTTCCAGCGCGGCTTCTTTAACGTCGTTATAGGGGTGATCTAAAAACTCTTTTATTTTGGCCACCGCTTCGTCAGTGCCCACCACGCCGCCCAGGAAATACAGAGCGGACTTAAGAATATCGCCATCGGTTATTTCGGCGAGAATAGTCAGGAAAAAATCTTTGTCCTCAGGACCGGCGATATTCAAAAGATGGCCGGCGATATTGCGCTGCACATCCCGGCTTTTTTTCCAGAATTCATCCATGAGTAGGGTCGCAACCTGTCGGCCGCCGATGCGGGAGAGCACCTCCGCGGCTACAGTGGCCGGGTAGTCGTCTTTTTCCCGCAAGAGCTTTTCCAGCGCGGGCGAATATCCGATCAGGGCCAGAGTGTCAAAGCACAGGCCCAGGCGGGTTGAGTCCAACTCCGGGTTCAAAGTCAGCGCCAGTGAAAGCACAGCCGCTGAGGCGTCATCGCCGCCGATGGAGCCAAGTCCCAGCATGGCCGCATTTTGCACTTCAGGGTCTTCATCTTCCAGGGCAATGAGAAAATACTCTTTGAATTTGTCTTTGTTTTTGCCGTAAAAGAGGGGCATGGACTTGGCGCCCAAAATTTTGGTGATGGCCTGCAAAATTTTATTGCGCAAGGGAACGGAAGAATCCTCAAGGCGCTTGGCCAGCATAGGCACGGCCTTGAGGTTGCCGAATTCGCCCAAGGCTTCAATAATGATGGAGGCCACGAGGTCGGTGGATGAATCCAGGGCGTTGACCAGAGCGGCCACGGAGGATTCCGCGCGCAGTTTGGTTAAGGCTTCTATAACCGCGAATTGCACCCATTCTTCATCCTGCATGGCCTGGTTGAGGGCGGGCACGGCTTCGGGCAAACCCAAGTTGCCCAGACTCATGGCCGCCTGGTAGCGAACGTTGACTTCAGAGTCTTTAAGCAGCGCGTCGCACAGCGGTTGCACCGCCAGGGCGCTGCCGGTGGAGCCCATGATATCGGCAATGAAAATGCGGATATCCGCGTCTTCGTCGTGCAGCAGCTTATCCAGGGTGGGCATGTCATCCACGCCTATCTGGCGCAAGACGTCCATGGAAATATTGCGGATCGGGGCTTCATCCGAGCGCAACAAGGGCGTCAGCGCCTGTACTGTGGCCGCGCCGCGAATTTCGCGCAAGGCGGCTTCAGCTGCTTCCTGAATGCCGAGGCTGCCGGACTCCACCAACTTGACCAGGCGGGGAACCGTTTCCACGATTTTATTGCGCCCGGCATTAAAGGCGGCTTCCCGGATAAGGGTTTCGTTATCGCTGTCCAGGTCTGTAATTATTTTCTTTTGTTCGAACATAATATCTCCAAGGATATAATGCTGCGTGTGTCATAACTGTTTTTTCGCATAACCTTAGCGGGCGAACAGCCGCTGTATGAGGCTATAATTTAGAGCACTATGTAACAGTTTAATATACAATTTTTGCGATACTACCAATTAAAAATTGCTTTTAAGCCGAAAAAAACCAGCCGCCGCCAGAGCTTTTTATTTTCGCGCCTTCGATCCTGCGCCGGTCGACTAAAAGCTGCCCAGGCGCTTATTTAAAAAGTCCGTTAATAATAGCCTGGGGAATATCCTCCAGGTCGGCGACCTCATCGGTGATTCCCGCATCAACCACCGCTTTGGGCATGCCGTAAACCACGCAGGTTTGCTCGCTTTGCGCAATAAGCCTGCCGCCCTGCTGTTTAAAAACCTTGGCGCCCTCAAGCCCGTCGCTGCCCATGCCCGTGAGCATTACGCCAAGCGCCTTGCGCCCGAATATGCGGCCCACGGAATCCATAAGCAACGTGGCGGAAGGCTTGTACAGCTCCGAAGCCGGCTCCGGCGAAATGACGATATCCAAGTTGGGCTTGACCGTAAGGTGCTGCCCGCCCGGGGAAATGTACACGGTGCCGGTGCGGATTTTTTCTCCGTTCTCTGCCTCCTTAACGGTCAAAGCGCAGCTGTTGTTTAGACGTACGGCAAAAGGGCCGGTAAACGCGGCGGGCATATGCTGCGCAATGAGAATGGCGGCCGGGAAATCAGCCGGCAGGGCGGTGAGTATTTTTTGCACGGCCGGCGGCCCGCCGGTGGATACTCCGATAGCCACAATATCGCGTTTGGGCCTGCCCGCAGGCACGGTTAACACCGTCGGAGCATTGGCAGTAAGGCGTGTCGCGGCTTTGGCGGCGGCAAGTCCGGCGGGGGAAGCTCCGTCTGCGGCGGTGCTTGGGGCGGGGCGCGCCGGCGCGGGGACGGACGCGGCGCTGCGCGA
>CBDTYX010000261.1:0-3012 GCA_965364745.1 uncultured Desulfovibrionaceae bacterium
TCGGCGATGCGCGCCGGCGCCTTCACGTCGAACCGCCCGTGCTCGACGGCGTGGTCGCCACCCTGGCCGCACCGGCCGGAATCACTTGCGGATCCTGGCCGATGCCGCCGGGGTCGCCCATGGTGATGCCCAGGATGGGCCGGTTATGGTTGGAATTGCTCATAATCATGTATTCCTTGTTAAGGGGTGTATCATTCAACAGCAGCCGAGGTTCGGGCGGAGCTTCCGGGTTCAGGCGTTTGCCGCCGCAGACGGCTGTAAACGGCGGAGAGCATGGCCGGATCGCCGAAGCTGCCGGATTTGGTTAAAAAACGCAGCCCGGCGCAGGGGCCGCTGTTTAAGGTGGAAACAATGAAACCCGGCGCCAGCTCGCAATTAATAATAATTTCCGGATTGCCCAGATTGTCCAGCACGGCCTGGGCGGTGTCCCCGCCGGATGCAAACACGGCGCTTAAGGCGGCGCTTCGCTCAAGGGCGAGGTCGGCCGCAAGCCTTCCCAGAGCCAGGGCC
Organism: uncultured Desulfovibrionaceae bacterium; assembly: GCA_965364745.1. Classification (GTDB taxonomy): domain Bacteria; phylum Desulfobacterota; class Desulfovibrionia; order Desulfovibrionales; family Desulfovibrionaceae; genus JAVBRZ01. The sequence continues at coordinate 511 of CBDTYX010000261.1, forward strand.
AGAGGTTGACTGGGCAGGCGTTCTTGGCCGGGGTCCGGGGGTGACAGGCAGATAATCAGATTGTCTGCGGCGAGCTGTGCGGCAAGCTCGCGTTTTTCCGAAGCAGCCAGGCCGCGCAGCACAGCGTGCGCTTCCAGGGTGCGTATGGTCAGGCCGTGCTCCTGGGCCAGAGTCTCCAGCTGGGTGCGCAGAACCAAAGATGCGGACCCGCCCACAAACAAAATGGGGGAGGGAGCCAGGCTAAGGCCGGACAGGTCGTCCTGCCGGCCGCAACCGTACTCCCGGCCTGTGGGTGAGACCAGGCGGGCTGCAATGGCCTGGGCCAGTCCGGCTGATCCGGACAGGATCAGGTCAGGGAAAAATTTAAGGGCCGTGTCGGCAATCAGGTCCAGATCCTCGTCAGTGGCGGCATCCACGGCGATGAGCCGCCTGCCCTTGCCGAGCTCCTGGTTTACGGCTTCGACCAGGGCGGCTTCGTCGCCGGCCAGGGCGGAAATGCCGACAAATCCTACAGGCTCAGCATGCCCCAGCGCCAGGTTTTCCGATAAAAGCGAAGAGGCCACCGGCCGCACCGGGTCATCTCCGGCTTCGCTTTGGGCTACGGGCACGCCCATAACATAATGGATATTATTGACGGTGGTGCGCCCCAGGCGGGGGTAGGCCGGGGCCACCAGAGCGCCGCGCCGCTCACAGACGTCAAGCAGGCGCAGCAGCTCAATGCCCACGTGTCCGCGCAGGCAGGAGTCGATTTTTTTATAGATGAGCTCCACGCCGGCGGCTTTCAGGCATTCGGCGATTTGGGCTACTGCCCGCCCCGCCTCATCGCGGGCCATACTGCGGCTGTCTGTGCACACGGCGATGCCGTTCAAGACGCGCTTGCCGTTGAAAGCGCCAAACTGAGCCGCGGTCAGGAGGCGCATTTCCTCCACCACAGGCACAAACAGGACGCCGGTATCAGCGGCTCCGGTCAGATCATCGGCAATAACGGCAACTTTAAGCATAGCGTTTCAGGTTCCGAGGGGTCGTGGTTCAGGCCCGAATGGGCAGCATGTCCGGGGCGTGGGTGAGTACGGAAATTATGGCGTCCGGCCCCTGGTCGGCCAGGGCTATGGCTATGGCCTCATCAAGGCTTGCGGCGTTTGCATGCCCCAAAGCCCGTTTTTCCAACTCGCCCAAACCCGGCGAGTAGGTGATCACTTTGGCCTTTTCGCGCACCCGGGCCCAGGCAATGGCCAGGGCCGCGGCCACGCCGTTTTTGATGCGGCCCGAGCGGTAGGCGTCTTTGATTTCTTGGCTGGACCAGGCGGTGAAGTCGGCCAGGTCGGTATGCACCGGGCTGATGCCCTCGGGGCAAGGCGTGGCCACGATGATCGCCCCGCCGGGTTTAACCATGATCTGGCCGGGGTACATGGACTTGTGCGCTTGCCAAAAATCAATGTCGCAGGGCCAGGAGTTGACCAGGACAATGTCCGGGGTAAGCCGGTAAGGCACGCCGTAAACCTTGCGCGACAGCTCGGCTCCTTTACGGAAAGCCGCCTGGTGGTGGCCGAAAAAGACGCCCAGGGTTCGGCCTTCATGATCGAGAACCACATTGAAAATGGCGCTCAGATTCACTTTGCCGGCCATTTCGTCCATGTCTCGGCGTACGGGGTTGTCCACTTGGCCGAGGAAAGAATCGCCGCCGCCTTCGCAGGACAAGAGGTGGGTTTCGGCCGTGGTTTTGGGGCCGCACACGCCTGGCTGAATAATTTTGGAGCCGCCGGAATAGCCGGGAATATGGTGGGGCACAATGGCCCCCAGGCCGATGATCACATCGGATTTCAGGAGCAGGCGGTTGACTTCAAGGGGCGTGCCCTGGCTGGTGTGCCCGAGGTCGGCCAGGTTGGCTTTGTCGCGCCAGAGGTGGTTGATGACGCGCACTTTTTTATACACGGCCGCGCCCGTTTTGGCCTCCATTTCCGCTTCGGTCATGTAGCGGTGGGTGCCCAGAGCCATAAGCACGGTGATGTCGTTATCTTTAACGCCGCTGCGGTTGAGGCGCTCCAGCAGAGGCGGCAAAATCAGGTGGGCCGGGGTCAGCCTGGTGTTGTCGTCAGAAATGAGCAGCACTTTGTGGCCGGGTTTTACCCACTCGTTTAAGGGGGCAAGGCCGATGGGCTCGTCCAGAGCCCGGGCAATGGCTGCGTCAAGGTCGGCCAAAGGCGGGCAGACGTTGGGCGAGAGCACTTCCCCCAGGTTTTTTTCCGGAATATTGCAGGGGATGAAGCCTTGCTCCCAGGGCAGGGATATCTGTTTAAAACTCATGGCCGGTCTCGCTTGGCGCGCTTATGCGAAAATTTTATGCGCAGCCGCTGCAAAAAAAATTGTGGGTGCGGCCCCTTTGCCGGGCAAAGGGGCCGCGCGGAATCAGAGCCTTAGATTTCGTTGGCGAACACAGTAGTTTTGATAGTGGACAGTTCTTTTTCCAGGTTTTCCTTGGTGATAACGATAATGGGCACCAGC
>CBDTYX010000262.1:0-2980 GCA_965364745.1 uncultured Desulfovibrionaceae bacterium
TGGCGCTCGAGAATGATGCCGTAATAGGGCAAGTTCTGTTTAATTTCCCCCGTGTAGTTTTTATATGGATAACCGGCTAACAAACGGGCATCGGCGTAAGTGATAATGTCTTTTTCCATAGCGGCGACGAGTTTTTGAAGAACTTCGCGGCAATGCGCGACATAGCCCTCAGGCAAGTTCGCCGCCGCCGCTTTTTCGGCATTTGCGGCGGGCAGGCCGAATTCATCGGTTAAAATAGCCTGTAGTGCGTCTTCGTCTTCTTCATTAAGAAGCAACTCCACAATGCGGGTTTGGGTTTCCAGGTCAAAATCAGCCCAGGCCGCACCAAAAGCATCCTTGGCTCCCAGGCGTTTGGCTGTGGCATCACCGGCGATTCTGTCTTTTATCGAGTCTTCCAGGTTAAAAGTATAATCCGATTCTAAAGCGATTAACTTGCGCAAGGCAGTGAAGGTTAGATCTTTTCCGGTTAGGAGATGGGCGAGGGCTTTATTGCGGTGCACCAGGGCGATAGGGGATTCTTTGAAGTCCGGCCCGATTACGCGTAAATGGTTCAAATCTTGTAAAATTCGAAATCTTTGCGCAATGGGCAGAGCTAGGGGCGCACGAGGCTCAGCGGGGTTTAGGGAACAACGGCCAGGTTCGACAGGCTGCAAAGGCCTTTGATCAAAAATGATGTTTCGAATTTTTTCCCAGATTTCCGGCGTGACTTTTGCGTGGGAGGGCGCCTGGATCTCACGGATCAGATCGAACTCCCGCTCCAGCAAGGAGCGGTCAGGATAAAAAGGATAGCTTAATTTTGCGCCGGTGCCTTCGCTTCGCGCTCTGGTTGGGGAGCCTGATTTTTTGCGTTGGTAAAGGAATTCGCCCAGTGTGCGCGCTCCCGTCTCGCCGAGTGTATCATAAAGGCGTTTTATGCCTGATTTCACCACGCCTTTGTCATCCGCGGCTTTGTCGGTCTTACGGTTGCTTTTGAAGCCCCGGCGCTGATTTATGTGAAGCAAGGCTCTGCCGAGTTCATATGACTCTAGAGGCGCATCCAGCGCTTTTGTTCGCAAAGCATAAGGGTCTTCTAGTTCCAACTGCTTGCGTTCTATGGGAGATTCCGGCATGAGGCCGCAGATTATCAGCGTGTTCATGAGACGGCTTTTACGTCCCAGCAGACGGTCCCTTCTACGCCGCGCTTGCCGGGCTAGACGTCTTTTATCGGCAAGGGAAGCGCCGCTTTGCGGATCACGGCCATCAGAGAAAATGCGCACCCCCATATCCTCAAAGTTACAGGGGCGAAAGTCTTTATCCAACTGCAACACGGCCCAGCCAATAGAAGTTGTTCCGAGATCCAACGATAATCTGTACATAGCCCCCCCGGCGATTGACTTTTTTTCTGAACGGCGTAAATTGTATTTGCCTTTGTAGCAGAAGGCAAAATGGGGTCTTCAGCCGTTAACAAGACCAGTTAACACTGAAGTCATCAGTAAGGCGGTGCTGCGGCCCGCCTTTTTTTATTATTTTTTAATTAATATACCCCTTCTTGTTTTGTTTGAAAACAAAAAAGACTGAAAGTTTTTCTGTGAAACTTTCAGTTTTTTTGTAGAAATTTGCACGCGGGCAAGTTTATTTTTTTGGGACTTTTTTCTTCGGGCGTCCGGTTTTTTTAGGCTGAATGTCTTCTTCATCGGGGATGACCCAGTCTTCGGGCATGAGCGCACCGACAGCGCGGACCAGTTTTCCCGGATCCATGCGCAAGGCGCGCGCGAGCATCAGCACGGTGGACAGTTTCGGTTCGCGTTTGTTGTGCTCCAGCAGGTTGATATAGCGGGCGCTGCGCTTTGCCAGCTTTGCCGGGCGGTATTGGGTAATGCCGCACTCAGATAGAACTGGCGCGTTTTCTTCGGCATTCAGCAGTCGTCCATATCCGACGCCAAAAGGCGCGGGGCGGTTCCGGCCGAGTGGCTGCTTAAATTATTGCGACACAAGGGCATAAACCCGGACTGGGTGCTGAGCGGCGAGGGGTCGTGTTTTATGCGCCCTTTGGATGGCGAGAATATAGTTATGCCGCCGGTGGTGCACAGCGTTGAGATTCGGCCGCCGCAAGCGTGCACGGCGCAGGAATTGGTCAATGAATTGGTGCGGCGGGCCTTGGACAGCGTTTGAAGCTTCGGGGCGGCTTTATTTCACGGAATAAAAAAGCCGGGAGTTTTTTGAAAAACTCCCGGCTTTTGAAATTCATGGCGGAGAGGAAGAGATTCGAACTCTTGGTACCCTTGCGGGTACACATGATTTCCAATCATGCTCCTTCGGCCAGCTCGGACACCTCTCCGCAGGAGACTTGCTCATCTATCAAATGCGTTATGGGTTGGCAAGCAAAATGTTGGCCGCCCAGCGCAGAAGTTGTCTTAGGCGCGGGAGCAACCGTTCATTTGAAGCTGATTATGGGATGGGGGCAGAACCGCTCGCCGAATTTTCTTTGCCGCGAAAGAGGCCTTTGATTTTGCGGGTGATCACGGGGCGGGCTCCGGGGAGTCCGGGCCGTCTGGGCTTGCGGACATCAGGATGCGGGCGAGGCGGGCTTCGTCGAAGTCCACGGGCGGCTGCCCGGCGGTGAGGGCGTCTTCAATTTTGGAGCGTTCGACCACGGGGGTCAGGCGGGGGTCGTCGCAGAGCTTGAACAGCTTGCAAATGTAAGCGTAGCGCTCGGGGCGCATGAACTGGGCGGGCTCAAAGCGCAGGCCTTCCGCAGCGAGCTCTTCCATGTGCCGCAAAATGCTGATCGCTTTAAGGCCGCGCGCTTCCATGACTTCGGCGAGGCTCAGGCCCCGCGCCAGCAAATCGGCGGTGATGCGGCGCGAATCGCCGCGCTTGCGGCCGGAAGGGGCGCTCGCGTCGTCAGTATATATAGCATTTTTCGCTTGAAGCCGTTCAATACTCAATGAGGGTTCAGGAGGGGAGGAGGTCTGGAGGGGGGGAACCTTAAGGGGATTAT
>CBDTYX010000263.1:0-2913 GCA_965364745.1 uncultured Desulfovibrionaceae bacterium
CCCAAAAATCGGGGGTAGTGATCAGCTTGGCCCTGGCCAGGGCTTCCGGATAATTTTTACTCAAATAAAGATGCAGCACCCAGGCTATGCGGGACCAGCCCGGCATGCCGCGGTTGAGACGAATGCTGCGGTCAATAAGCTCAAGGCCTTCTTCCCAGAAGCCAAGCATGCACAGTTTTACGCCGCCTGCGGAGCAGATGTTGGTGTTGTATGGGTTTTTGGCTATGGCCCTGCGCACCAGCGGGGCAAACTGTTCCGCATCGCCGTGCAGATACAAATTGAAAGCCCAGGCCCACTGCGCGTATTGGCTGTTGGCGTCAAGGTCCAGGGCTGTCCGGGCCAGGGTTGTGGATTTGTCAAGCCAATGGGCTTCCCGTTCATTACCCCACTGATAATGCGCGGCGTAAACATCCGCCAGCAAACCGTGGGTGAGGGCGTAGGCCGGGTCCAGCTTGACCGCGTGCTCCAGAGCCGCCATAGCCTCGCGTCCTCGCTCCAGGCTTAGGGTGCTGACCCAGTGATGATAGCGCAGCACGGCATCATGGACATTGAGTTCGGAAACTTTTTTGTCGGCTTGTTCTTCGGCCAGAAAGCGGTTGATCTGGCCAAAGCTGTCGCCCACGGCCATGACCACTTGAACGGTAATTTCATCGAGAATCTTGAACAGTTCGTCCGGAGTGAACGCATACTCGAATTTGTCCGCCCAGAGGCTTGATCTGGTCTGCACATCCACCAGATACGCCCGCACCCGAATGGCTTGGCCGATTATCTGAATATTGCCGTAAAGGATGAATCTGGCTTGTACGGAATCGGCTATGCCCCAGGCCGGCTCGGCATATTGCCTGTCTGTGTGGGGGTGGGGGACATTGATGACAGCCAGATCGTCGAAGCGGGACAGGCCGATGGATATTTCTTCCGCCAACCCTTGGACTGTTTGTGGGGCATGCTCCTCGTTGCCGCCCAGAGTGGTGAACGGCAAAATCACAATGGCGGGCCTGTGCCGTCGGCCGACGCTTGCGTTTGAGGGCGCGGACCGCGTTCTCTCCGACAGGTAACTGAAAACCGGTTTATAGCCGCCTTTGGGCAGACTTATAAGCACCTGGCTGTACGGGTTTGTTGCGTAATAGTCGCCCAGACGCGCCCGTAGTCTGGTTGCTTCCACGCGCACAATGGGATCGCGCTGCGGGTCGAAATTTGCGCCGCAGCCGAAAACCTCCATGGCAATAGTGTAGGCCTTGAGCGTATCTATGCGCCCGGAGAGGCATTCTTCCACAATAAAACTGAGAAACTGCCTGATCCGCCTGGCTTTTTTAAAGTCAGGGGAAGCCAGCACGCGCGCCAGTTCAGCTCTGATTTCAGCCGCTGTGGGTGAAGCTGCGGGTGGAGGAGTATTGGTCATAATGATTTGGGACAATTTTACCCCCTGCGGCATCATGGCCTATTTTGTAACGTGTTACAAGTCTTTTTGTCAGCAAACTCAGCCTCCTGGCTCAAAGAGATATGCCTTTGACCAGCGGCGGCGCAGTCGTTCAGTAAGCACATAAAAAAATATAATTACAACTATATGTATTTATTGAAAAAATAATTATTTACCTTGTTGAAAAAAAACATGTGCCGGCTTGGGGTTGTAACGGTGTCATGCTTACGCCTCGAGCCTTTTTATGTACTAATATCTAAGAAGCCTGAACAGACAAGGAGCAGAACATGGCTAAAATAGTCAATTGTTGGAACGAATGGGATCCCCTTAAGCGGGTGGTGCTCGGCCGTCCCGACGGTACAAGCATCCCGGCGCCTGAACCGGCTTGGATACACAATTTGGCTTCCGCCGGCATGGGCATGGGCTATTACGGGCCGTTCCCTCAGGACATGGTGGATGCGGCCATCGAGCAGGAGAGCGGCTTTGTAAAAATTTTGGAAAAGCGGGGCATTATTGTGGATCGTGTGCAAGTGCCCGCCGCTTTCCGCGACGGTCGGGCCATTGTCACTCCGGAGTGGGCGCAGATCGGTCTGCATGGCGTGAACAATCCGCGCGATCTGTTTTTGCCGCTCGGCAATGAAATTATGGAAGCGCCGGGCAGCCGCAGATCACGCTTCTTTGAATATTTGTGCATGCGCGATTTGTTTGAAAAATGGTTTCAGGAAGACCCGGATTTCCGCTGGACCGCGGCGCCGCGTCCCCGGCTCAATGACGACAGCTTTGTTTACAACTATTACTGGGATTATGAAGAGAACTGGAGCGAAGAAGTAAAAAAGGACAAGCTGCTCAATTGGGAATTTCACCTTACGGAAAAAGAGCCGCTGTGGGATGCTGCCGACGCCTGTCGGGCCGGCCGGGATATTTTTTGGCAGGCCTCCGCCGTGACTAATAAGGCGGGGATGGAGTGGCTGCGTCGTTATCTGTCGGACAAAGGCATTCGCCTGCACCCGGTTTTGTTTGATTCCTCGCCCGGCAAACGCTGGCGTCCTTGGCACATAGATGTCACCCTGACCCTGGCGCGCCCGGGCCTCGCCATTGTTTGTCCTGATAAAAAAATGCCGCCGGCCGTTGAGGATCTGTTCCGGAGAAATGACTGGGAAATCGTGGAAGCCGCGCGTCCGGTGTATGATTGGAACGAAAGTCGAGCGCTGTGCGCCGACAAACACGGCGTGCGCGGTCCCAACTGGATTTCCATGAACACCTTGTCGCTGGGCCCCAAAACCATCTGCGTCATGGATAAAGAAAAACCCTATATGGAGCAGTTGGACAGGCTGGGCCTGGAGGTGGTGCCGCTCGCTTATGAAAAGGTCTACCCCTTTGGCGGCATGATTCACTGCAGCACTTTGGATGTCTATCGGGAAGGAAGCCTTGAGGATTATTTCCCCAAGCAGTGAGAACAAATCGCGCATCCCTAACCTGGCGGGGGGGGCCCCCCC
>CBDTYX010000264.1:0-2911 GCA_965364745.1 uncultured Desulfovibrionaceae bacterium
TGCGGCTTGTCTATGCCCAGGCGCAGACGAATAAAGTCGCTGGACCCCAGGCAGGCTTCCAAAGATTTTAAGCCGTTGTGTCCAGCCAGCCCCCCACCACGTTTAAATTTCATACGCCCCAACGGCAGGTCCAATTCATCATGCACAACTAAAACATCGCGGCTGTCCAGCTTGTAAAAGCCCGCCAGGGGCGCTACGGCTTCACCGCTTAAATTCATAAAGGTCAGCGGTTTGACCAACAGCCAGGTTTTATTGAAAACCCGGGTCCGCCAAAGCTCATAGCAACCTTTGGGCTTAAGCAGTTTTTCGCTGCACCCCGGAAAGGCGTCTTCCAGTTTGCGCAACAAGGCATCTATAGCCATAAATCCGATATTATGGCGGGTTTCATGGTATTTGGGACCAGGGTTGCCGAGGCCTACCAGCATGGCGACGGGAGGTGAATTATCGCGGGCAGTGAACATGATTTTGTCTGGTTGAAATTGTTCGAGCAAACCGGGCCGGCCGGCAAACAAAAATGCACGACTCCCAATGTGCGTCCAAAAATTAATATTTTAGGCCTAAAAGCGCAAGGATGCAAAACAGCCGCAAGCGCAGGCAACCGGCCCGGCTTGCGGCTGTGGGTGCTGTTTTGCTGCCGCTTTTTTAGGCTTCTGCGGCGGCGTCTTCTTCATCCACGGTGCCGCGGGTGCGCAGCACGGTGACGATGGCGAAGTTGCCCGCATCGACACGGCGCGTATTGGGTGGCAGGGCCACATCATTGGCGTGCAGCACATCGGCCACATCCATATTGGTGACGTCGATGGTCAGCTTGGCAGGCAGGTCGTGCGGCTTGGCGGCCAGGGTCACGTGGCGGCGAAAAACTTCCAGCTTGCCGCCCAGCTTGACGCCTTTGGAAGTGCCCACAAACTCCAGAGGGATTTTGATCTTGATCTCCTGGCTGGGATCAACACCGAAAAAATCCACATGCTGAAAGCGCTTGATGAAGGGATGACGCTCCACCTTCCAAAGCATGGTTTCGTGCGCGCTTTTTTTGCCGTCTTCGTCAATTTCCAGGGTAAACACCCGGGTGCTGCCCACATTATCGCACAGTTTTTGCAATTCCCGGCCGGAAACCGTCACCGGAATATTGATGCCCTTAGTATTATAAAAAACGCCGGGCACATTGCCGTTCTGATGGCAACGGCGATTGCAGCCTTTGCCTGTTTCTTTTCTGGAACTGACGCCCAGCACATATTTGTCGGACATTTGAAATACTCCTTAACAAGACAAATCGGTAAATTTACACAAACAGCGCGCTGACCGAGGAACCTTTGTGGATGTTGAAAATGGCTTTGGCCAGCAAAGGCGCCACAGACAGCATTTTAAGTTTGGAACAGGCTTTGAGTTTTTCGCCCAGCGGAATGGTGTCGGTAACAATTATCTGGGAGAAAGGAGAATCATTAAGGCGCTCAATAGCGGGGCCGGACAGCACCGCATGCGGCGCCGCGGCCATAATTTCCGCCGCGCCGTGTTCCAAAAGCACTTTTCCGCCGGCCACCATGGTTCCGGCGGTATCAATCATATCGTCAATAACCACGCAGGTTTTATTTTGCACATCGCCGATTACGTACATAGCCTGGGCCTGGTTGGGCTGGTCGCGGCGCTTGTCGATAATGGCCAGGCCCACGTTGAGGCGCTTGGCAAAGGCGCGAGCCCGCTCCACGCCCCCGGCGTCAGGCGAGACCACAATCATTTCGCCTTTAGCGTTATTCTTGATTTGGGTCAGGTATTCCATAAGCACCGGGGCCGCGTAAAGGTTGTCCACCGGTACATTGAAAAAGCCCTGAATTTGCCCGGCATGCAGGTCCATGGTCACCAGGCGGTGCATGCCCGCCACCGTGAGAAAATCGGCCATGAGTTTGGCGCTGATGGGCGCGCGCGGGAAAACTTTGCGGTCTTGCCGGGCATACCCGTAATAGGGCAGTACGGCGGTAACCCGTTTGGCGCTGGCTCTTTTTAAGGCGTCCAATATGATGCACAGCTCCATGACATTGTGGCTGGTGGGCGCGCAGGTGGGCTGAATAATAAATACATCGCAGTCCCGCACGTTGTCATTGATTTCAATGCGGATTTCACCGTCGCTGAAGGCGGAGCACAGCATCGGCGTCAAAGGCGTGCCCAAATGATTGGCGATATCCGCTGACAACTGCGGGTGAGCAGTTCCGGTCAGGAGTTTTAAATCACCGTGCATCATAAATTTATCCATAAAAATAAAAATGGCAGGGGCGGAAGGATTCGAACCCACGAGTGACGGGACCAAAACCCGTTGCCTTGCCAGCTTGGCGACACCCCTGCATTATAACTGCTGCAATAAATATTTATAATTTTCCCGTTTAAATTCGCAAGCCGCTTTTTGGGCCGCTGTCGCGTTTTTGAACAAGCCAAAAACAGTGGACCCGCTGCCGCTCATCATTGCCGCCGACGCTCCGTTTTGGAGCAGACGCTCCTTGATCAGCCGCAAGGCGGGATATTCGGGAAAAACCACAGCCTCAAAACTGTTATACAGCCTCAGGGCATGGGCGAGTGGTTTCATATCCCCTGAGCCGGCGCTTGTCAAGTGTTCAGCTGCAAAAAAACCATTAAAGTCATTTTGCGGGATGGGCAGTTTATCCCAAGCGGCATACGCCCAAGGCGTGGATATAGGCACGCCGGGAAAAATAAGCAGCAAATAAAGCCCGGCCAGAGCAGAAACGTCGGCCGGCGTCAATTTTTCCCCAATGCCCTGCCCCCAGGCGGCACGGGGGCCGTCATCCTTAAGCGCGAGCATAAAAAAAGATACGTCGGCCCCCAGGCGCGCCGCTAAAGAAAGCAACTGCGCAGAAGACAGCAAATTTTCGCGGCTGTTGAGCCAGAGCAGCAGGGCCGCTCCGTC
>CBDTYX010000265.1:0-2883 GCA_965364745.1 uncultured Desulfovibrionaceae bacterium
ATGATATGGACAAAAAAGTTCTGGTGGAGGCGGCGGGAATCGAACCCGCGTCCGAAAACGCTCCACGCAAAGCGTCTACAGGTTTAGGCTGAGTTTTAAGTCTCGTCTGGCGGATGGCCCTCAGCCGGGCGGCGCCAAACCAGTTCGCTCAAGTTACATTTGCGCGCGGGAGCAAACCTCCGCGCCCAAACGACCCGATAAAGTTCACCGCAAGGTTTATCAGGCATCCGCCCTGTGGTGCGACTGCTTTAATTAAGCAGCCATTGCGTAAGCGTAATTGTTTTCTTTGGCAATTACTTTTGTGCCGCTTTTTACGAGGCCAGCGGCGCCTCGACCTGCAGCTTCGGCTTCTGCATCCCCGTCGAAACCAGGGCGCCCCCAAAACTTATAATCCTTACGCAGTTGAATTAGTATATAAATAACACACAGCCGGGAAAAGGCAAGCTTTTGCCTGTATTTTCCCGGCCTCGTTGCTGTAAATTCGTACCGCGCAGGCTTACGGCCGGCTGAAAAAGAAGTGCGACATGCCGCCTTTAAGGCTCAGTTGATACACGCTCACCGGGTTGCTTTGGGCCGTGTTTTCATATTGTTGCACCTGGTTGCGGGCGAATACCGTTTTTCTGATGTTGCCGATGTCGCGGATCAGCTCGGAATGTGAGGTGATGTCCATAAACGTGTCGGCAAGGTCAGGGTTCTCGGCCAGCATGGCGTTGATATCGTCTTTCTGCGGGTGCTCGCCGGCGGTAATCAGGCGGCCTTCACTGCTGAGGCGCAAAGTGAGCTTTTCGGTCAAGTCCACGCCGCCTTCATCCAGTCGGGTATACAGGCGATCCAAAAAATCTTCCTGCAATGCGCCGGCGCGTTCTTTCAAAGCGTCCAGGGCATTGGCCCCCCGGTCGGATATTTCCTCGAGCAGCGCGTCCAAACGTCCGGAGGCGGAGCTTAATTCAAAATTGTCGATCTGATTATTCTGGTCAACAGTGCCGGGCAGGGCGGCCTGGCGTTCGCCGGGCAGGTTGGAATTCACATAGGCATTGCCGTCAATTCGGGAGTTTATGCTGTTGATAGTCACTCCGCTTCCTCCGCGTGGGTATGTTTTTCCCCTCTCATACCTGAGTGGCGTTTAGCAATTTCGATGCCAAGCGATTTTTGCCGGACGGGTGAAAAAAGATACAAAAAAGCGGCCCGGAAAGCCCGGGCCGATAAGGATTTACTGACAGCAAGGGAGGTTGCTGAAAATAGTCCATAATATCGGTGATATAATAGGATATTATGGATGGGTTATGTATTTTGCACCCAAAAGGGATTTTTTCCGGGTTTTTGCGTTCCGCCCCTACGGTCTGCAGCAAACGCTGCGTATATTTCCCGGTATTGCGAGGAGTTTGCATTTGTTGCTGCCCTGCACCGGCGGCGGACATTGCCCGCACTCCGGCGCACCACAGCTTGATTTGTATGGGGCGTTGATTCCCGCGCCGCTTCTAAAGTGGAAGCGCCCCTCGGCGTGACAAAAAAAGCCCCCTTGCAAGGGGGCTTTTCGGCTCGGGGGGTGTTAACCAGCCCCACCCCGAAAGAAGGAAAGGGAAGCGGTTATGCCAGCAACTTGGACTCCGCTTTTGAAGCATCGTCTTCCAGATCATCAAGTTTCACTTTTTTCTGGTTGAGCTCCTGTTTCTTGCTTTCGTCAGTTTCAGCCAGGCGCTTGAGCTCGTCAATCTCTTTCTTGGTGTTGCTTATTTTGTTTTCCGTATTCTGCAAATCGGTTACCACGGAATTTTTGTCCACGGCAACAGCCGGCGGAGCGGAACCGCCGGATTCGCCTTCGCCGTCCTTCATGGCGGCGGCTTTTTCGCGCCCTTCCTTGGAAATGGTGACTGAATCTTCCTGCGCGGTTCGGCTTTGGGGGGCGGGAGCTTCGCCGCGGCGAATTTGATTGTCGGAAGCGGTCGGCGCTGCGGCAATAGATATGGAATCAATTTGCATGACTAATCCTCGCATGATGACGTTACAAACTTTTCGGCGTAATCAGGAAATACTTTAGGACAGCCGCGCAGGGCCAGGCTTTTTTCCGACTGGGGCTTATCTATAGTTCGCCCCGACCGGTGATGATTTTTTGCTTTGCTTCCGTAAGCGGGCGCCCGTGATCTGACGAATGACGCAAGCCCCGCGGAGTCATTGTTCTGCCCGGGATATAAGAAAGCGGCCCGAAAAGCCCGGGCCGCTAAGAATTTTCTGGTAGCAAGGGAGGGACTCGAACCCCCGACTACGCGGGTATGAACCGCGCGCTCTAACCAACTGAGCTACCTTGCCGGATATGGTCTCCCAACCTTCAGCGCCGCGTGTTTTGCGGCCGCTTTCCGGCAGGAGCAAGTCTCTTTATCCAAGTTGCCGTAAATTGGCAAGCACTTTTTACGGCCCTTTTTTATAACCGCGCAAAATCAGCCGCCGGCCGGATTGTCTTCTTACAGCCGGATTCTCAAATAAAGTAAAAATAAACCATCGGGGCCAGAATCAGGCGATACCAGGCAAACGGGGCCAGGCTCATCCGGCTGACCAGGTGAATAAAGCCCTTGACCGCAACGAGCGCGGCCAGGAAAGACACCCCAAACCCCACGGACAGAAACAGAAAATCGTCCGCTTCAAACAATTTGTAGCTGCTGAGCATTTTATAGCCAGTGGCCATAAACATGATGGGCACGGCGGCCAGGAAGGAATATTCCGTGGCCAGGCGGCGGTCGGCCCCTAGAATCATGCCGCCCAAAATGGTGGAGGCGGAACGGGAAAATCCAGGCCACAGTGAAAGACATTGAAAAAGTCCGATACCCAGGGCGAGACGCGGGGTCATGCCTTCCAAATCGGCCACTTTGGGGGCGGGTTTTTATTTTT
>CBDTYX010000266.1:0-2807 GCA_965364745.1 uncultured Desulfovibrionaceae bacterium
GGCGGGAGCCGTTCCATTTAACCGGACCGGAATGCGCGCATCTCACCAAGGTGCTGCGCGCCCGTCCGGGCGATTTTGTACGTCTGCTGGACGGACAGGGGCGGGAAGGGCTGTTTGTTGTTCGTGAACTGAATAAATCGCGCGTGCTTTTAGTCCCTGAAAGCATTATCGAACATCCGCGCCCTCAAGCCGGCGCGGTGCTGGCTTTAGGCTGGACCAAATCTTTGCGCCGTTCCTGGCTGCTGGAAAAGGCCGTGGAACTGGAAGCCGGAGAGCTATGGTTTTGGCGGGCCAGGCGCAGCCAGGCGCCGGTGCCGGAAGAGGGTAAAGAAACCTGGCAGGGACAGCTCATTGCCGGGGCCAAACAGTGCCTCAATCCCTGGCTGCCGGAAATTAAAACCATGCCCGGCGGCGTTTCAGAGCTTATGGCGGCGGCTAAAGGCTTCAAGCATTGTTTTATGTTGCATGAAGACCACAGCCGGGGGCGTTTTCTTGAGCTTGGCGATTTACCGCCGCAAGAAAGTGCGCTGTTTATTTTAGGGCCGGAAGGCGGTTTTGCGCCGGAAGAAACCGAAACCCTGCTTGCGGCCGGCATTATGCCGGTAACTTTAGGGCAACGGGTTTTACGCTGGGAAACTGCAGCGCTTTTGTGTCTGGGCCTGGCCTGGTGGAGTAAAGGACGCCGGTGATTTGGCGTGAGCCGTAAAAGAATGTGGCCTTATTTCCGGACTATCTGCGCGTTTTCAAAGGCAAAGCCGTGCTTGAACACCCAAAGCAGGGCCGGGGTGAGCCTTTCGCCAAAATCGCGAACCATGGCGGCCAGTTCATGCTCCTCCACAGCGAGGATGTCCTCCACTTCCTTGTTGTCAGGAGCGGGGCGGGCGGCCGGCGCGGTGGCGTGGAATAAAGTTACGTGCGTATTGCCGTGTTCAGGATTGGTGGCATACGCCGCAAGGTAGGCCATGCCCGAAGCCTTGACGCCCAGTTCTTCGTAGAGCTCGCGGCGGGCGGCGTCCTCTCTGGCTTCACCCGCTCGGACATGCCCTGAGGCGGATACGTCCCATAGACCCGGGTAGGCTGTTTTTTGCTTGCCCCGGCGCTGCAGGTAAAGTCTGCCGCCTGAGTCGTGCAGAAGCACGAGAATAACCCGGCGGCGCAGTTTTTGTCGCCTGGCTTCAAAGGCGGAAACCACCAGCACCGGCTTGTCAAAGTCGTCCACTACTTCGATGAGCTCGTCCTGGTTTTCATCAAAATCAAAGGTTACGGATAGTTTTTGCGGCAGCGCCAAAACAGTCCTCCTGGTTAAGGCAGTATGGTTATTAACGAAACATACGCAGGTCGCATAAAAGTTGAAACACTGACCGCGGAGGATATCCCCGCGGTTACGGCTTTGGAGCGCCAATGCTTTTCTTCGCCCTGGGATGAAAAGCTGTACCTGGCGGCTTTACGGCGACCTTACTTTCGCCTTTGGGGTATAAAGTTTTCCGGCAAACTGGCCGGATATATATCCATATACCATTTGGGCGCGGAAATGGAAATCATCAATATCGCCGTGGATCCGGGTTTGCGGCGGCAAGGGGTGGGGGCGCGGCTTCTAGCTTATGCGCGCGCGGAAGGTTTGGCTTCAGGGGTTGAGCGAATTATTTTAGAAGTGCGCCGCAGCAATGCAGCCGCCATTGCCTTGTATGCGGCGCAAGGATTTATGCCCGCCGGGATCCGGTCCAATTACTATCCGGATACCGGTGAAGATGGTCTGGTTTATGAGCTGCAACTATGCGAGCCGTAAATTGATAATAGTTAATTTTTATAATTTTTTAGGCCCGGGCCGCGGCAAAGTCGCTTTGGCGGTGTAGACGCCTTGTGTTTTTAGGGGCTTACCGCTAATATATAATCATGACATTCTAAGCACACAGCCGGAGGGAGATTTATGAACAAGCTTATCGCCGCTAACTGGAAAATGTATAAAACTATTGGTGAAGCCGCGGACACCGTCAGAGATTTAACTCGTCTGGCGGGAGAGTTGCCTGCGGACCGGGATGTGTTGATTTTCCCTCCATTTACGGCCGTCGCTGCGGTATCGGCGGCTTTGGGCGTGCGCCCCGGCTACTTTGTGGGCGGCCAGGATGTGTATACCAAGGCTGAAGGCGCGTTTACCGGTGAAATTTCACCGGGCATGCTCAAAGATGCGGGCTGTGATTATGCGCTCACCGGGCACTCGGAGCGGCGTCACGTTTTGGGCGAAAGCGATGAATTGGTCGGCGAAAAAACTCTGTTTGCCTTGCAGTCCGGATTGCGCGTGATTTTATGCATTGGCGAGAAGCTGGACGAGCGCGAAGCGGGCAAACTGGAAGCGGTGTTAAAACGCCAGTTGACTGCCGGCTTGAAGGGCTTGCCTGCAAATACGCCGGCGGAGAGCATCACCATTGCCTATGAACCGGTGTGGGCTATCGGCACGGGAAAGGTGGCCGGACCTGCAGAAATCAAAGAAGCGCACGCCTTGGTGCGCAAACTTTTGGCGAGTCTTGTGCCCGGCATAGCCAAAGATATGCGCATTCTTTACGGCGGCAGCGTCAAGGCTGATAACGCCAAAGAAATTCTAGCCATTGACAACGTCAACGGTCTTCTGGTAGGAGGAGCATCTTTGCAGGCAGCGGTATTTAAAGATATCATTCTGGCTTAAATCCAGTTTTTTGCCTTAACGGGCATTTTCCGCTCAATCCATAGGCCGCCCTGCGTTTTTCAAGGAGTATTATTTTGGGTACTTTGATTTTAACGCTGCATGTTGTGGCTTGTATTGTTCTTGTTGT
>CBDTYX010000267.1:0-2790 GCA_965364745.1 uncultured Desulfovibrionaceae bacterium
CGGCAACAACCCCCGCATTTTTGAGCATGGCCGCGAAAGGGGCTATGTCCGCGCCAAGCCCGGCCAGGCCGGCTAAAAACATATCTCCGCTGATGCCGTGCCGACAGTCGATGTATAAGGAGTTCATCAGTAAACCTTCCGCTTGGAAAATCCCGTACCCAGGACGTTAAAAGTGTTTTCAATAACCACGAAAGCATCGGGATCGACGGCAAACACGGTCTCCTCCAGACGCTTGAGCTGGTAGTTGTGCACCACAGTCATGACCAGAAGTTTATCTTTTTTAGCATAACCGCCCTTGCCGCTTAAAAAAGTTACTCCGCGGTGCAGAGTCTGCATGATGCGCGCGGCGATTTCTTCCGGCGAATTGGAAATGATCAGGGCCAATTTACGCTCATTGAACATGGAAGCAAAGTAGTTCATGACCGAGGCGGACATGAAGATGGTGATCATGGAGTAAAGAATATGGTCGAAGCTCAATGTGCCCAGCGCGGTGGCGAAGAGCAGGGCGTTAAAGGCCATGTTCACATTGCCGACGCGAATATTGTAGCGCTGGTGCAGGGCGATGGAGATAATGGTCAGTCCGCCGTCGCTGCCCTGACTGCGCAAGGTAAGGCCCACGCCCGCGCCCATGAGCACGCCGCCGGTCACCGCAGCCAGCAGGCTGTCGTGCACCGGTATGGTCCAGGGAATGATTTGGGTGAGCAAGGAAGCCAGGAGAGTCGCATACAGGCTGTATAGGCAAAAGCGCAAGCTGACCAGGCGCCAGGCGATGAACGAGATGGGGATGGATAAAATCGCATACCAGGCGGCTGGGGTCAGCAGGCCGGCCGCATAGTAAACGAACAGGGACATGCCGAATACGCCGCCGGACAAAAAAGAATGGGGTATGAAAATGCCCTTGATGGCCAGTGCCTCAAGAAGAGCCCCGCTGGAGAGCAGAAGCAGGTTGATGAAAATTTTAAAGGCGGTTTCTTTGTGGGCAAAGCGCATGGCTGACCTCCCGCAAGGCCGGATTTTTCAAAAATCCGCGGCCGTAAACAAAATTGTATGCCTATAATTTACTCTTACCATGAGGGCTGGGCAAGGGGCGTTTGGAAAAAAAAGCTTTACGCGCCTTGCGACTCTTGAATAGCGGCCTTATTTGGTTTATTATAACAAATTACATCTGTATCTCTGGGGAAAAATTAAGTTTTAATCCGTTTTGGCGGGCGCGTTCCGCTTAAGGCGGCAATTGAATAAATCAAGTTAATGACGCTGGAGTAGCTTATGCCTGAAGTGGTGCACAACGATAAGACATTTGTAGTGGACGAGGAAGGCTTTCTCGCTGATTTTGCCGACTGGGGGCCGGACTGGATTGACCACGTTCGGGAAAGCGAAGGCATTGCGGAAGTGACGGAAGACCACTACAAAGTGATGACTTTTTTGCAGGAATATTACGAAAAAAACGGCATCGCGCCCATGGTCAGGGTGGTGTCTAAAAATACGGGATTTAAACTCAAGGAAATTTACGACCTGTTTCCATCCGGTCCGGCCAAGGGCGCTTGCCGCATGGCCGGGTTGCCCAAACCCACGGGCTGCGTGTAGCCCGCGCGCCTTTCGGCCGGCGTCGTTAAGCTATTTCAGAGCTTCAAAGGGAATGCCCGCTTCTTTAATCATGGCCGCGGCCAGTTCGTCAGGGTAGGGCTCCAGGAAATAGACTTTGGCAATGCCGCAGTTGATGAGCATTTTGGTGCAGATCAGGCAAGGCTGGTGGGTGCAGTAAATCTCGGATCCTTTTAACGAAATGCCGTGCACAGCGGCCTGAATAATGACGTTTTGCTCCGCGTGCAGCCCGCGGCAGATTTCGTGCCGCTGACCGGAAGGGATGCCCATCTGTTCGCGCAAGCAACCCACTTCCAGGCAATGCGGCACGCCGGCGGGCGCTCCATTATAGCCGGTGGCCAGGATGCGCTTGTCTTTGACCGCTATGGCGCCTACCTTGCGGCGCAGGCAGGTTGACCGCTCGGCCACCAGGCAGGTGATATCCATAAAATAGCGCGACCAGGGCGCGCGCGCGCAGTCGCGTGAAGAGGGCGTTTCCATAGCTTGTTGTCCTTTATTCTGCTAATTCTGTCTATTTTAAGGATTCAATTGCTAAATGGCAACAGCGCTCTTCCGCGTATTTTTATTCTGCCCGGCATGCCTTAAGACCTTGCCCCGCAAGGTGGGTTCTGGTAGGAACGAATGAAACTTTGCACGAGCAAATAAGGTGGTGAATCATGTCCAGAAAAGTTGCGACAACTCCTGAGGAAATGCGCCGGGAAGCCTTGAATACGGCCCTTGAAACCATTGAGAAAAAATATGGTCAGGGCTCGATCATGCGCCTGTCTGATGACGCCCATGTGGCTATTCCGGTTATCCCAACCGGGTCCATAGGTTTGGACCTTGCCTTGGGCATCGGCGGCATTCCCAGGGGCCGGGTTACGGAAATTTACGGTCCGGAGTCGGCGGGCAAAACCACCCTGGCTTTGCATATTTTGGCCGAGTGCCAAAAAGCGGGCGGCACGGCCGCGTTTGTAGACGCTGAACACGCTCTGGATGTAAATTACGCCCGGCGTTTGGGCATCAACACCGACGAGCTGCTTATTTCCCAGCCCGACTACGGCGAGCAGGCCTTGGAAATCACCGATATGCTGGTGCGTTCCGGCGCGGTGGACTTGGTCATTATTGACTCGGTGGCCGCGCTTATTCCCCAGGCCGAACTGGACGGCAATATGGGTGAAACTCAGGTGGGCGGTCAGGCGCGGCTCA
>CBDTYX010000268.1:0-2771 GCA_965364745.1 uncultured Desulfovibrionaceae bacterium
GCGCCAGCGATGAAGCCAAACGCGGCAAGCTGTTCGGTTTCTTCGTCGGCCAGACGATGAAGGCCTCCAAAGGCAAGGCCAACCCCGGTTTGGTTAACGAATTGTTGCAAAAAAAACTGAGCTGAAAGTTTTTTAGATGTTTGGAAAGGCCTGTTCAGATAAATTATCAGTGCGAGGTAAACAGAATGGATGAATTTTTGAAAGAGGCATTGGAACTGGTAAAGGCCCAGGCCAGCGTCCGGGTAATGGGCGAAGACGAAATGATGGCCATGGTCCAGAAATTGTCCAGAGATCTGCGCTTCATTGACGAAGGCGAAGTGGTGGCGGAAACGGCGGTGGAGGTGGACCCTTCCGAGGCCAAAAAGGCCATTAAGGAAAAAACCATTTCCTGTATGGAATGCGGCCGGGCCTTCAAGATCATCACCAAAAAGCATCTGGCTTTGCATGGCCTTACCCCGCTTGAGTATCGGGAAAAGTGGGGCTATAAACGCAACACGCCTCTGGCCTGCAAGTCTTTGCAACGTGAACGCCGCCGCAACATGCAGGAAATGAAGCTCTGGGAACGCCGCAAAAAAGCGAAGTAAAACGTATTGTCAATACGGAAAAGGGAAGCCGGAAACAATGGTTTTTCAGCTTCCCTTTTTTATGCCTGACGATTCGTGTCCGTTTTTATCCGATATTGTCCAGCGCTCCTCCGGGTTCTAATCTCCAGTGCGCTCGCGCAGGGGCAACACATAACGCTGCAACAAATCCGGCCAGGCTTTTTGCCGGCCTGTGTCGTGCCGGCGGGCGCCGCCGCGCGGGTGAAGTCTTTAAAGGCGGTCAAGCTTTCAAACTTGGCCGACATGGCCGGAGAGATCAGCTTATCGTCCATGCCGTAAAAGTGAATTTTGGGGATGTCCGCAAGCTTGGCCGCGAAATCCGCCGGGTTGAGAGAATCAGTCAAGGGAGGGTAATTATTGGTCCTGGTCCACCAATCATGATCGAGCAGGCCGGCCACATCATCGCGCCGGGCGGCCACAAGGCAGGCCAAGCCGCCTCCTCCGGAAAATCCCACGAGATAAATGCGGTTTGTCCCGGTGCGCTCTTTGATCGCGGTCACGGTGTCATTGGCCGCCTGCACCGCTTCCGGCCCAAGACGCCCCGCAGACCAGTAGGTTTGGTAGGCCGTGCCCGTATATTGCGGCTGAAACTGCCCGATGCGGGCGAGGTAAAGCACGGCCGGCGCGGGGGCCAAGGCGGCCAGGTCAAACACCGGAGTTTTCGAAGGGGTGGGGGCGGCGCAACCGCCCGCCATGCTCAGGAGCGCGACCGTCATAAGCATGGCGGCATAGCGCCGGACAATGCTGTTCAGCCGCCGGCTCGCAATTGTTCTTCCTGTTCGCAGCCGCAAGATTCAATATCGTTAAGTCCCTGCATAATGCCGCAAGTGGCGGCCGAACCGCCTCCGCTGCAGCGCTTGCGCAAATCCTGCAAATAACTCTTAAGGTGCAGCAGCGATTCTATTTGGGCGTTCACATTGCTTACATGGGCGTCCAAAAGCTCGCTTACCCACACACAGTCCTGATCCGGAGCGTCGCGGTAGGCCAGCAGCTTGCGAATCTCATCCAGCCTCATGTCGTGTTTGCGGCAGTGGCGGATGAATTTCAGCCGCTCGATATCCTCCTCGCTATATAACCGGTAATTGCCGCCGGAGCGCTCCGGCGCGGGCAGCAGCCTTTCCTGCTCATAATAGCGGATGGTTACCACCTTACACCCGGCCTGCCGCGCGGCTTCGCCTATTTTCATGCGCATAAAAAAATTCCTCAGAAGTTATTGACTCTATAGTAGCTATAGATCTTAGCTTTGTCAAAGAGGGCTCTACAGACCCTGTAGTTGCGCTACTGTTTTAGAAAGGATGAAGAAATATGAGCGATATCCGACAAGATTCCTGCTGCTGTTCCGCCGCCTGTTGCGGCGACTTGTCCGCGCCCGATCAAGCCGGCAGGGATGGCGCGCCCCTGTGCGGAGAGGTGGCCGTATTTTTGGTGGAAGACATGGACTGCCCCATGGAAGAGGCGCTTATCCGCAAGAAACTGGCCGGCCTGCCCGGGGTGACCGGCCTGGAGTTCAACCTTCTGGACCGCACGGTCAAGGTCGGGCATGAGCCCGAGACCTTGGCGGCCGTGACTGCCGCGCTGGAATCGCTGAGCCTGGGCGCCCGGCTTCTGGACGGTTCCGCCCCGACCGCGCCGATTGACGCCGCGGCCGTCCATGTGAGCTGGAAGCCTCTGGCCCTGGCCGGGGCCTTGGCTCTCGCCGCTGAAGTTGTGCATTTCGCCTCCGGCGGGCACTGGGCCGTGTTGGTTCTGGCTCTGGCGGCCATAGCCGTTGGCGGCCTGCCCACTTATAAAAAGGGCTGGATCGCGCTTAAAAACTTTAATTTGAACATGAACGCGCTGATGTCTTTTGCCGTGACCGGAGCCCTGCTCATCGGCGAGTGGCCTGAAGCGGCCATGGTCATGATCTTGTTCGCCCTGGCCGAAGTTATTGAATCCCGCGCCCTGCATCGGGCCCGCGCGGCCATTCACGGGTTGCTCAGCCTGGCTCCGGACGAGGCCACGGTTAAGCAGCCTGACGGCAGCTGGCGGCTCACGCCGGTGAAAGATGCGGCTGTGGGGGCTCTTGTCCGGGTGCGTCCCGGCGAACGCATCGCCCTGGACGGACGGGTAACCTCCGGCCACTCCCAGGTCAACCAGGCCCCCATTACCGGCGAGAGCCTGCCTGTGGAC
>CBDTYX010000269.1:0-2770 GCA_965364745.1 uncultured Desulfovibrionaceae bacterium
TTTGCCGCATTTGGCAAAGCCAATTACCTCTGGGTTTTTATTGCCTTAATTTTCAAACTGAAATCATTAATTGGCCATGCGTTGCAGAGCCGCCTCCACCTCCGCCTGGGAAATTTGACGGATGCCGCTCTGCTGCGCAGTGGGGGGGGTAATGTCCTTGATTTCCGCTTCATTGCGCGGAGCTTGCACCCGCCCCATATTCTGCATGGGCGGCTGTAAAATGGACGGCTCGTCCAGCACGGCGCGGCCCACTTCCGGCTGCCCGGCGCGTAAGGGCCGACCTATCCGGCCGGCAAAGCGATTTTGGGTAACGGGCTGGCTTTCTGAAGTTTCAACCACAGGCCGGTTTTGGACAACAGGATTAACCTGGTTTTTCTTAACCGCGTTTTCCGCCATACTTATACCGCTTAAGTTCGGCCCGCGTTCGACTCTGTGCTGGGGGCGGATCTCCTCGGGCTCTCCGGCTGCCCCGGCCAATTGCCCGGGCGCGGTTTCACTGCGCCTGGCCAAAGGATTATTGTCCAACTGCGGCAAAGGCGGCAAGGAGTTGGCCTGGGCCAAGGCATTTTCAGTCCCGGTCGGGCTGGGGCCGGAAATTTGGCCCGCAGCGCGAATCATTTCCGGCAGCAGTGAGTTTTCAGCTTGAGCTTCAGCCTGCCCAGCCTGGTTCTGGATGTCGCTATTTCCGGCAGCCACTGAAGGCGTGCGCGGCAGCAGGCTTGCGCCCAGCATAAACTGCGCTTGCATCCCTAAGCCCGGCTGCTTAGTCAGTTCGCCCACAGGCTGAGTCATGGCGCTTAAGGCCGAATTCCGGGCAGGGCCGACGGCATTGGGGTGGGTGCCCAGGCGGTCTTCAAGCACGACTTGACTCTTGTCGGTCGTTTGTTCGCCTTTATTCGCAGGCTGCTTTTCAATCTGCTGTTTTTCAGCGCCGTCTTCCAAAGGCGTATATAACTCTTCAACTTTGGTTTTCGACCTGTCATTGAACCCCGGCACCGTAGGCAGGGGCATGGCCAAGTCTTCCAGGGGAAGAAGTTGCTGCTTGCCTTTGAGCATGCCTGGCGAGGAAGCAATACTGGCTTTGCCCAGCTTCACGGAAAGCTGTTCCTGGAGCATGTCGGCCAGGCCGATGCCGCCGGCTTCCGCCATTTTTTTGGCCAATTCCTGGTCAAACATGGCTTGGTAGGATTCTTCGTCCCGGCTGTGCAAATAACCTTCTTTGCCCACACTCTTGCGCATCTGTTCCCAGATCCGCTGCAGAAAGATAGACTCAAAGCCCTGACACGCCTCTTTAAGTTTGCGGGCGGCCGCTTCATCTTTGCCGGGCTCGGCCAGGCGTTCCCGCAGGGCGTCTATTTGCAGCTTGCGCTGAACAGGATCATCCTGGAGAGCTTGCTGAGCCGACAGGCGGGGGTCTACTGCGGGCAGTTCCATGTTACATTACCTCTAATTCCGCATGCAAAGCGCCGGCGGCTTTCAGGGTCCGCAAAATGGTGATCAAATCGCGCGGGGTGGCGCCGATGGCGTTGAGCCCATCCACCAATTCTTGCAGTGTGGCGCCTTCGACCATCATCAAACGGCGGTTTTGCTCGTTGACGTTGATTTCCGTCTGCGGGGTGACCACCGTATCGCCGCTGCTGAACGGACCGGGCTGGGAAACGTCCTGGTATTCGGTAATCAGCACGCTCAAGTTGCCGTGGGCCACGGCGGCGCGGGAAATGCGCACGTCGCGTCCGAGCACCACGGTGCCGGTTTTTTCATCCACCACCACTTTGGCCGGGGAATCAGGCGTAATTTCAATATTTTCCACTGAAGCCATAAGCGGCACCAGGTTGCCCCGATATTCAGCAGGCACATTAAGGTCCACGGACGCGCCGTCGATGGCGTTGGCAAATTGTCCGCCCATGGCCGCGTTGAGGCGCTCGGCGATTTGCATGCTCGTGGAAAAATCCGGCTGGCGCAAATGCAGGGTCAGTTTATCCTGATCGTTAAATTCAAAGGGCACGCTGCGCTCAACCAGGGCGCCGCCCGGAATCATGCCTACAGTGGTGATGTTTTTGGTGGCGGAAGCGGCTTCGCCTTCCACGGTAAAGCCGCCCAGGGTCATGGAACCTTGGGCCAGGCCGTAAATTTTGCCGTCCACGCCGGTAAGCGGGGTTTGCAGCAGCACGCCGCCAAGAAGACTGGTGGCGTCGCCCAAAGAGGACACGGTCACATCCAGGCGGGTGCCCGGCTTGGCCGAGACCGGCATTTTGGCCGTGACCATAACCGCGGCCACGTTTTTGGGCTTCATCTGGCGCATATCCACAGAAACGCCCATGCGTTCCAGCATGTTGACCATGGAGCGCATGGTGAACACCGAGGAGGTTTTGTCTCCGGTGCCGGACAGGCCCACCACCAGACCATAGCCGATAAGCTGGTTGTCGCGCACGCCGCTGAACGAGGCAATGTCTTTAATGCGCACCGCCTCCCCCTGCGGGGCCGAAGCCAGCACCGCAAGCAGGCAGGCCAAGCTTACTGCGAGTATTTTTTTGAATTTGTTCATCTGCTTCATCCTCCGGGGCTTAAAAAGCCCGGCCCCTTGCTTTCTCCATAATCGACGTCCGGTTTATGACGCCTTTCTTCCCCATATGCACTTTGTATGCCGTTTGTGTTGGGCATACTTTTTATTAGAATTTT
The DNA here is from genome assembly GCA_965364745.1 of uncultured Desulfovibrionaceae bacterium. Taxonomy (GTDB): domain Bacteria; phylum Desulfobacterota; class Desulfovibrionia; order Desulfovibrionales; family Desulfovibrionaceae; genus JAVBRZ01. The sequence continues at coordinate 2,680 of CBDTYX010000269.1, forward strand.
CCCCGCCCCCTAATCCAATCAGGGTTAAGGAAAGGAGGGGGGGGCCGGGGGAGGAAAACCACAAGGGGCTTAGCTCCTTGTGGTTTTCCTC
>CBDTYX010000270.1:0-2760 GCA_965364745.1 uncultured Desulfovibrionaceae bacterium
GGGTTTTAAAATATCGCGGATGGTATTGGTGTTCATGCCCTGTTCGCATAAAAAGGCCGCGGCCGCGAAGTCGTGCGGCGTGGTGGAGGGAAACTGGAACGAGCCGGTATCCTCGTAGATGCCGAGTCCCATGATGGTGGCTTCATCGCGGGACAGGGTGAGGCCGCGCTTGCGGATTTCGTCAATGATAATGCTGGTGTAGGCGCCCCAGGTTTCAATGCGCTCCACTTCCCCACGCAAGTCCTCCGGGCTGGCCGGGTGATGGTCGTAAACATGGACGGCCAGACCGGGGTTATCAAGCACCGGGGCCACATGGGCGATGCGGCCCTTTTGTCTGGTGTCTACCAAAACCAAAGTGCGCACAGCGGTGAGGTCCAAATCTTTGGCTTGCTGAAAGCCGAAAAGCAGGGCGGCGGACTGCATGAAAAAATCGCGCAGGATGCGCTCGGTGCCGGCAGGCAAAACCAGCACCGCTTCAGGGTATAGCTTGGAAGCGGCCACCATGGAGCCCAAGGCGTCATAGTCGGCATTGGCGTGCGCGGTGATAATGGTGCGGGCGGCGCTTAAAGGGCGATCAGACATAGTTGCTCACAAAAGTTATCCGATAAATATTTTTTAAGTTTTGCAATAACCCGGCTTTCCGTCAAGCTTCTATTCAGCAGCCCGATTTGTTTTAATCTGGGCGCGCGGGTGATATTTGCGATGAATGCTTTGCAATCGGCCTTCCTGCACATGAGTGTAAATTTCTGTGGCCGCCACGTCGCTGTGCCCCAAAAGCAGCTGCACTGTGCGCAGGTCTGCGCCGCCGTCCAAAAGATGAGTGGCGAAAGAGTGGCGAAAAGTGTGCGGCGACACGGATTTTCTGACTCCCGCCAGAGCGACGTATTTCTGAATAAGCTTCCAGACGGCCTGGCGGGACAGGCCTTTGCCGGAGCGATTTAAAAAAGCGTTATCTTGTTTGGGCGAAAACTGCGGCCGCCAAGTTTGCAAGTAGTCGCTCAACAGCCGTGAAGCCCCGGCATGGATAGGCACCAGCCGTTCTTTGGCGCCTTTGCCGAACACACGCAAAATATCAGCCTGGGGGTCAAAATCGAGCGGGCGCAGGGCGCAGAGTTCAGAGACGCGCAGGCCGGCGGCATAAAGCAGCTCAAGCATGGTCCGGTCGCGAAAGCCCAGTTTCTCCCGAAGATCGGGCGTGTTCAGGATAGCGTCCATTTCCGCGCAGGTCAGCACATCGGGCAGAGTGCGGGCCAATTTGGGATTGCTTAAAAATTCCAACGGATCGGCAGACAGAACCCCTTCTTTGAGGCCAAAGGCAAACAGCCCGCGCAAGGCGGAAAGCCGGCGGGCGAGGCTGCGCCCGGCCAGATCCTTATTTTTTAAATAAGTGAGGTAAAGCAGCAGAGTGTCTTCATCCGCATTTTCCAGATTAAGACCGCCCGAGCCGAGAAAGGCGAGGAAATCTTCAATATCGGACCGATAGGAGGTCAGGGTGTTTTCGGCAAGCCCTTTTTCAATGAGCAGGTATTCTAAAAAAGCGTCGGCCAGGGGATGACCGGGCGAAGGTTCACGATGTGGAATTTGCGGACGCATGAATTATATATAGTCGGGGAGGATTTATTTGACAACCGGCAAACCCTGCATCATGTTTAAGTCTATGAACGCCTCTGAAAGCATCTTAGCTTATATCAGCCTCGGTTCCAATCTGGGCGATCCGGCAGGCAACCTGCGCGTCGCCGTGGAGGCTTTGGGGCGGCTGCCCGGCCTCCTTGCAGGCAAACTTTCTCCTGTATATCTTACCGAGCCGCAAGGGCATAAAGACCAGCCCTGGTTCGCCAATCAGGTTATGGAGCTTATTTGCCCGGCCGCACAAGATCCGCGCCTTCTGCTGCAAACGCTTCTGGCCCTGGAAATCGACCTGGGACGGGAGCGCGCGCCGGATACGCCGCCTAACTCGCCTAGGGTCATTGATCTTGACCTTCTGCTTCTGGGCGGGCTGACCCACGCTTCCCGGGACTTGATTCTTCCTCACCCGCGTTTGCTTGAGCGTGCTTTTGTGCTCGTGCCTTTGCTTGATATCGCCCCGGAATTGATCCTGCCCGGCGGCCGTCCGGCCGAAGAGGCTTTGCGTAAACTTGACTGCCGCGTCCAGGACAATGTTATTTATCAGGGTTAAAGCCGTGTTTAACGGGGCGCTTTTTATTTTACGTCTTGACAATAACGGCCGGCCTGTTACCAGATAACCGGGCGTGCAACCTCATTCAGGCTGGAGTAAAATTATGTATAGATGGCTCCTGGTGGCCCTGGCCGGGTATATTATTTACCGTATGTTTAAAAACGACATTAAAGCCAAGCTTGAAGAGCGCCAGCGTGATGACGCCAGGCGCGGCGAATCCGGCGAAATGATCCGCGACCCCATCTGCGGCACTTTTGTGGACATGGGGGCGGCCGTTACCGTGCGTAACGGCGACAACATTTATTATTTTTGCGACTACGACTGCCGGGACGCCTTTTTAAAGCGCATGCAAAACGGCGAATCGCCGGAATCGATAATCGCCGGCTCAAAAGCGTCACAACCAAATGAAGACAAAACTTCCCAGGCGGAAAAGCAGCTTGATGCTCCGCCGCGGGACGATCCGCAGGATAAAGCCTAGCCATGCACCTGATGCGCGATCTCCGCGCTGTTATTCTCAAGTCTTTATTGCACGCGCGTTTTTTTGCTTTGCTCGCCGTGATATTGCTGGTTGGCGGGGCATATCT
>CBDTYX010000271.1:0-2756 GCA_965364745.1 uncultured Desulfovibrionaceae bacterium
CAAAGAGCCCAACAAGCCATATTCCGGCAAATTTGTCTTGCGCATTGATCCCGCCGTGCATGCCAAGCTCGCGGCTAAAGCCCTAGCCAGCGGCAAAAGCCTCAACCAATACGCGGCGGATGTTTTGTCGCATGTTTAGGCGAAATTGAACGGGGAGGAAAAACCATAAGGGGCTCGCCCCCTAATGGTTTTCCCTCCCCGAACCCCTCCCTTTCCTTAACCCTTATTGGGGTAAGAAATTTCATTGTTTGCCTCTTCAGCCTTCCCGCCCGCCGGTACGGCTGTCTGTCTCCGTATTTCTAAAGTTTCAACTCGGCCGCGCATGGATGCGCGCGGCTGAGCACGCCTTTTCACTTAAGCGGCGACAGAAGAGCTTAAGCCATATCCCCGGCTGATTTTACCGGGCAATCCGTATTTTTCTCAAGGGTCAGTGACCATTATGGTTCCCGCTCCCCCGGCCGCGCTTCCGGCCGCTCTCCGCCTTACCGCCGGGTGGCGATCAAAATCCCGGCGACAATGCAGGCCGCGCTTATAAAGTGTACGGGCAGGATGGGTTCGCCGAGGATGACGAGGGCGCCCAGGGCGGCGAAGGCGGGCAGGCTGAGGTAGATGATGGCGGGTTTGGTCGCGCCCAGGCATTCCACGGCTTTGTTCCAGCAAAAGAAGGCGATGAGCGAGGCCGCGCCGCCGAGGTAGAGGCCCAAGGGCAGCCACTTGTGCAAAAACACGCTCGCGCTTGGCGCGGCAAAGGCCGGGTCGAAATGAATTTCCAGGGCCCAGAAGGGCAAAAGGCAGGCGAGGCCCAGGGGAAAGGTGACGGCAAACACGGCGAGTTGGCCGGAGGGTCCGGGCCGCCGGGCCATGAGAATAGAGTAGCTGGTGAAGCACAGGGTGGCCAGCAGCATGAGCAGGTCGCCCCTGGCAAAGCGCAGGCCTGTGAGCACATGCCAATCGCCCTTGGTCAAAAGCAGCGCCACGCCCAGAAAGGCGACGGCCATGCCCGAAATTTGGCGCGGCCTGGCGCATTCTTTAAGCAGCAGGCAGCCGAAGGCGGTCATGAACAGGGGCGTGCAGGCCGTGGAAATGAGCGAGAGGTTGAGGGCCTGGGTGGTGTGCCCGGCAAAGTAGATGAGAGTGTTGAAGCCGGTGACGCCCAGGAGGGAGACGAGCAGGAAATAGCCTTTATGGGCGCGGATGACCGGCCAGTCCGCTTTAAGATGCCGCCAAGACAGGGGCAAAACCAGGAGCGTGGCGCAGGTCCAGCGCAGCACGGCAATGGTCACCGGCGGAATGTCCTGCGCAAACCACCTGGCCGCGATGAAATTGCCCGACCAGATCGCGGTGGCCGTGAGAGTGAACAAAACGCCTTTAGCAGTGGGGGAGAGGGTCATAAGCGGGTTTCTTCCATATGTCGGCCGTTATGCGCTGTTCTGAGCAAAGCGGTCCATTTTTCTGCACTTGTCTTTTGCCTTGGGCCGCCGGGCGAAGGAAGCGCAGCCCGCACATGCCCCCGCGCATCGCCATCCCCCGTGTAGACAAGGGGATCCATGCCTTGCCGTCTTTTATTCCTCGCTCACCGCGCAAATCCCAAACATTCCCTGTAAATATAATCCAGATTCAGGTTTTGCCGCACCACAGCGGCCAGGCGGTCAAGGGCCGCGTCCATGTCCGCCTTAAACTCGGCGAATTCGGACGGGGACTTATGGCTCCAGGTGTCGCGGCCCCGTCCGGACAGCGAATCCTCTTCGGGCAGGCCCAAATCGTCAATGTGCGGAACAACGCCGAGCACGGGTTTGCCTGTCAGGTTTTCCAGCTCGATGAGCCCCGGCTCAAGCAGCGAGACATCGCCGCGAAATTTGTTGATGACCAGGCCCGCCACAAGATCGTGCTCCCAGGGCTCCAGCAGGGCCAGAGTGCCCACGAGGCCCGCAAACACCCCCCCCCGGTCGATGTCGCCCACCAGCAGCACTCGCGCCTTGGCAAAGGCGGCCATGTGCATGTTCACAATGTCGTGGCTGCGCAAATTGATTTCCGCCGGGCTCCCCGCGCCCTCCAGCAGCATGATGCCGGGCGCGTCGCCGTGCCCTTGCGCGCTCTCCCGCCCGTTTCCGTTGCCCCTCCCGCGCACGTCCGCGCCGCTGGGGTTCACCGAGGCGGCCAGGCCGTTGTAGGCGGCGGCCACAGTGGGAAACAGCTCGCGCTTGCGGGCGAAGTAGTCGCGGCCCTGCATCTGCCCGCGCGATTCGCCCAGCACCACCACGTCCGAGCCGGTATCCGACGAGGGCATCAGCAGCACCGGGTTCATGCGCACATCAGGCTCGCGCCCGGCCGCCCAGGCCTGAATCACCTGGGCCATGCCCATGCGTCTGCCGCAGGGCAGGGTATACGCAAAGCCGGTCATGTTCTGGGCCTTGAACGGGGCCACATTGAGGCCGTCCTGGCGAAAAATCCGGGCAAGACCGGCGCAGAGCACGCTTTTGCCCGCATCCGAGGTCGTGCCTTGAATCATCAGCGCGGGCGCCGGGTAGACCTCCCCGGCCGGGCAACTGCCTGCGTGCTCTTCCGGCGCGACCATAAAGCCGGGCAAGCAAGCGGCGGAAAAAGGATCGTGCGGCATGGCAAAACTCCTGGAAAACCGGCCCTGAAACAACAAACTCGCGCGGCTTTCCGATTATGGTTGCAAACAAAACCCGTGTGTACCACAGCCCGCCGCGCTTGTAAAAAAGATGAAGGGACACAGGCGCAGCGCGCCGGGA
>CBDTYX010000272.1:0-2747 GCA_965364745.1 uncultured Desulfovibrionaceae bacterium
CCCTCGGTAAACCTGGGCATCCTCAAGTTTCTGGGGTTTGAGCAAATCTTCAAGAACTCCCTGACCGGCCTGCCCATCGGCGGCGGCAAAGGCGGCAGCAACTTTGATCCAAAGGGCAAATCCGACAATGAAATTATGCGGTTCTGCCAGTCTTTTATGGCTGAACTGTATCGCCACATTGACGCCCATACCGATGTGCCCGCCGGCGACATCGGCGTTGGGGGCAGAGAAATCGGCTATATGTATGGTTATTATAAAAAACTGACCGGCCTTTATGAAGGCGTTTTCACCGGCAAGGGCCTGCTCTGGGGCGGCTCGCTGGCCCGCACCCAGGCCACCGGCTACGGTTCGGTTTATTTTGCGGAAAATATGATGAAAGCCAGAGGAGATTCCTTGGCCGGCAAAACCTGCGCGGTGTCCGGCTCCGGCAACGTGGCCATTTACACCGTGCAGAAATTGCAGCAAATCGGAGCAAAGCCCGTTACGGTCAGTGACTCCGGCGGGTTTATTTACGATGCCGCCGGTCTTGACCTTGAGCTTTTAAAGCAGGTTAAAGAAGTGGAACGCGCGCGGCTGACCCGCTATGCCGAACTGCGCAAAGAAGCTGTATACACCCCGGTGGAAAAATATGCGTCCGGGCGCAACGGCGTGTGGACCGTGCCCTGCCAGGCGGCTTTTCCCAGCGCTACCCAAAATGAGCTCAATGAAGCCGATGCCAAAGACCTGCTGAAAAACGGCTGCGTTTGCATAAGCGAAGGGGCCAATATGCCGTCTACCCCGGAAGCCGTGGAGGCTTTTATCAAGGCGGGCATAGCTTATGGCCCCGGCAAAGCCGCCAATGCCGGCGGCGTGGCTACCAGCCAACTGGAAATGGCCCAAAACGCCAGCATGCAGCATTGGACCTTTGAGGAAGTGGACGGCAAGCTCCAGAAAATCATGAGCGGCATCTTCCAAAGCGCGCATAACACCGCGGAGGAGTTCAAGCAGCCGGGCAATTACGTGCTGGGCGCCAACATCGCCGGTTTCCGCAAAGTGGCCGACGCCATGATCGAACAGGGCGTCGTTTAAGTTTGACTAAGGATATTCAAATAGTGAATCGGCAAAGGACCGCAAGCACTTGTTGCTTGCGGTCCCCGTTTATTTGACAAACAACAATGGTTTATTCAATTTTAGCCATAAGCCTGGGAGCGGCGGCCGGAGCCGTAATACGCTGGGGACTGGGCCTCAGTCTCAATGCCCTGCTTCCCTTGCTCCCCCTAGGCACCTTGGCGGCCAACCTGATCGGCTGCTATCTCATCGGCCTGGCTGTCGCCTTGTTTACGCAACTGCCAAGTTTGGCGCCGGAATGGCGTCTATTGATTATTACGGGCTTCTTAGGCGGCTTGACCACTTTCTCCACTTTTTCCGCGGAAATAGTCACCCTTTTACGCGAGGGACGTTTTATCTGGGCCGGCGCCGGCATAGCCGCGCACGTGCTCGGATCTTTAACTATGACCCTTTTAGGACTCGGCACGTATTATCTTCTCAGCCGTTTAAACAGCTAAAACAGCGCCGCTTCGCAAAGGCAAAACATATGCTTGGCTGGCAACTTACTTTTTATACTCGGCAGGACCGCAAGCACGGCTTATTAAGCCTGGCCGAGTGGCTGATGCAGCAGGCCCGCGCCTTGAATATCCGCGGGGCCACACTTATCGCTGCAGGCCAAGGCCTGGGCCGGGACCATAAAATTCATGCCGCTCATTTTTTTGAACTTGGCGATCAACCTGTGCAGGTGCAGATGATCGTGACTGAAGATGAGGCCGATCGCCTGCTTGCGGCCATAGAAGCCGGCGGGCTGCATATTTTTTATGTAAAAATACCCATTGAGTTCGGTGTTACGTGTGAAGCCGATCACGCGACGCGGAATTAGATCCGGAATAAAAGGAGCTTATTATGCAAGGCAAAACCGTAGCGGAAAGCTCGGTGGTCATGCGCCACACGCCCATGCCCAATGAAACCAATATAGCCGGCGCCATGCACGGCGGAGACCTGCTTAAACATATTGATAACGCCGGAGGCATGGCCGCTTGGCGCCATGCGCGCAACCAGGTGGTCACCGTGTCTTTAGAGCAAATGAGCTTTCTTGCGCCGATAAATCTGGGGCAGCTCTTAAGTCTCAAGGCCTCTGTGCACAGAGTGGGCAAAACTTCCATTGACGTGGGCGTGCGCGTGGAAACCGAAAATCTGAACACAGGCGAGATACGCCACGTAGCCAGCTGCTACCTTACTTATGTAGCTGTAGATGCGGCCGGCCGCCCCGTTGCCGTGCCGCCGCTTATCATCAGCACGGAGAAAGAACAGCGCCGCATGCTGCGCGCCCAGGAACGGCACTATTACCGCCAGTCCCTGCGCAAGTAAACAAAAAGCGGTTGCTCGAAAAAATCAGGCAACCGCTTTAAATAACTCAATTATTGTGACCTATCTTTTACCGGCCACAAATGAGCCGATAATGTTCCGCACTTCCTGGCCGCGCACGGCATATTGCTCTTCAGAGCACCACGCCTGCAATTGAATGGCCCTGTCTGCAAACATAATAATGTCCGCTTCCAAAATTACTCCCTTGCCGTCGGCATCCAGGGCGGCCGTGATGGACGCGGCATTAAAGCCGTTGATGCTTTTTATGGAGGCGTCACGAATCTCCTTGAGCTTGAACGGCGAATTTTCTCCGCTGAATTCAGCCTGAAAATTCTTTTCCATTTCAGCCAAAA
>CBDTYX010000273.1:0-2729 GCA_965364745.1 uncultured Desulfovibrionaceae bacterium
CCTCAAGGAGCGGGCCCCTTGTGGTTCCCCCTCCCCGCTCGCGTTCCCATAGCCAGGGGATGCTTCGACTCTAGGGCCGGTCTTTCCGGCCCTAGAGTCAGATCATTTGCTTGCGGTAAGAGTCTTTGACTTTGATTTTACCGTTTTTGAATTCAAAGATGTCGCAACCGTGCACGCGGGAGGTTTCTTTGCCGTCGGCAGTGGCGCCGGTGAACAGCCACTGGGTGATGCCGCGGTCGCCGGACACGAAATGAGTGGGGTTGTTCCATTTGGCGTCGGGGTATTTTTGCCAGACCGCAGCATAGGCGGCTTTGACCGCCTCACGCCCTTTGGCGGCATTGCCCTGGGGGGCGCTTCCGGCGGCGGCATAAAAGACGCAAGTTTCGTCGTCAACCATATAAGTCATCAGAGCGTCGGCATCGTGGGCATTAAAGGCCGCGGCGAAGTCGTCCAGCAAAGCGATTTTTTCGGCATCGGTCATGGTGATCTCCTTATTTAATGAATGCAGGGAGGGGTTATTTTTTATAATTAACCTCAGGCGAAAGAACGTGAATCAAATATCCTTAGTCAAATATTCTTTGTGGTTCCCCCTCCCCGCTCGCGTTAAATCATTTGTTTGCGGTACGTATCTTTAATTTTGATTTTGCCGTTTTTGAATTCAAAGATATCGCAGCCGTAGACGTGGGATTTTTCTTTGCCGTCAGCTGTGGAGCCGGTAAACAGCCATTGGGTGACGCCGCGGTCGCCGGACACGAAGTGGGTGGGGTTGTTCCACTTGGCGTCGGGGAATTTTTTCCAGACCGCTTCATAGGAGGCGCGTACTGCAGCGCGGCCTTCGGACACGCCGCCTTTGGGCGTTGAACCGGCCGCGCCGTAAAAGGCGCAAGTATCGTCGTCGACCATGCAGGCCATCAGGGCGTCCACGTCGTGGGCATTCCAGGCCGCGGCGAACTTATCAAGCAGGGCAATTTTATCAGCATCACTCATGGCAATCTCCTTGCAGTTAAAATAGTAAAGTTAATAACCGAAAGCTTAGCGCCGACAGCCCGACGAAGCAAGGCAAAAATAGCCTTAAGCGAGCAATGGATTGCTTTTTCAGCAGGTTCGGCTCAAAAATCAGCCGGCGCTTTTTCCGGGGCCCAGCTTAAAATCAATGCGCCGGTCCAGGCCCGCATAATGAAGATGCCGCTCTGCGGGTTTGGTGGTCAGGACTACGCGCCCGTTGCGGATGACGTACAGGCAGGGGGCAAGCAGGCGGAGGGCCTCGAATTCATCGGCGGCGTCCAGAATGAGCAAATTGGCCGGTTTGCCCTCGGCAATGCCGTAGCGGTCTTCGATCTGCATGGTCACGGCCGAGTTGTCGGTGATCATGCTGAACAGCCGGGGGATTTGGGCGCGGCCGCTCATGTGGGCGGTGTGCATGAGCAAATTGGCGGCCTGGAGCATGGAGCCCGTGCCCATAGGATACCAGGGGTCCATAAGGTTGTCGTGCCCGATGCAGACATTGACCCCGGCCGCGTCGAGCTCGTCCACGCGGGTGTGGCCGCGCCGGCGGGGGTAGCCGTCGGTGCGGTTGCCGAGCACGCTGTTGGACAGAGGGTTGGTGATGAAATTGACTTTGGCCCTGGCCGCGTTGCGGATGAGCTTCAGGGCGTAATCATTGTTATAGTTGTGCATGGCCGTGGTGTGGCCGGCCGTGACTTTGGGCCCAAGGCCGGTGCAAAAGGCCTGCTTGAGAATGACCTCAATAAAGCGTGACTGGTCGTCGCCGGTTTCATCGCAGTGAATGTCGATGAGGGCGTCATATTCTTCAGCCAGGGCAAAGGCGTATTCGATCTGGCGTATGCCGTCCTCGCGGGTGATTTCGCCGTGCGGGATGCCGCCCACCACATCGGCGCCCATGTCCATGGCCCTGGCCATCAGTTTTTGGGCCGCATCGCCTGGGCCGGCAAAAATTCCGTCTTGGGGAAAAGCCACGATCTGGATGTCCACCATGTCGCGCAGGGCGTCTTTCACTTCCAAAAGAGCCTCCAGGGTGACGAGGCCCGGCGCGGTGACATCGGCATGGGTGCGGATGAACTGCGTGCCGTTGGCCAGCTCCCAGAGCGCGGCTTCTTTGGCGTTGTCCACGATCTCCTGCCGGCTGAGCGCGGCTTTGCGCTCGCCCCAGATGGCGATGCCTTCCAGCAGGGTGCCTTTGTCGTTGTGGCGAGGTTTGCCCCCGGACAGCGCGGCGTCCAGGTGCAGGTGCGGATCGCAGAAAGGCGGGCAGGTGAGGTTCCCGGCCGCGTCGATTTCCGCCTGGGCCGGGCCTTCGATTTTGGGGGCGATGCGGCTGATGACGCCCCGGTCAATGCCGATGTCGCAAAGGTTTTCGGCGTTGCGCAGCCGGGCGTTTCTGATGATCAGGTCCATAAAGGGCGCTCCTTTGAAGTGACTTTCCGGAGGAGGGGGGAACCCCAAGGGAATGATTCCTTTGAGTTTCCCCTCCTCCGGACCTACTCCCCTCCTGAACCCCGGTTGGGGTAGGTGAAGAGTGGCTCTGTCCTTCATTAGCAGGTGAGGTATCTTTTAAGATAGCGTTTTCCCATTGGAGGAAGGATTTAAAACATAGCGCGTCAGGCCGGCGGCGGCAACCGGTTATTTCAGCCCTGGGGCATTTAACTCTTGAAACAGAGCAGCAATCAGGGTTCAGGAGGGGGAAAGGTCTGGAGAGGGGGAACCCCAAG
>CBDTYX010000274.1:0-2724 GCA_965364745.1 uncultured Desulfovibrionaceae bacterium
CTCTGCAGAATTCCATGATGTTGATGATGATGTCCTCCGCGGTTTTGCTTTTGAGCACGTCTATGCTCAGAACCTTATCTATTTTCAGCGTGGACACCGGGAACTGCTTGAAATAAAGCAGCGAGCCGTGCCCCATGCCGAAGTCGTCAATGGCGAGATGCACGCCCGTGGCGTGAATTTGGCTCAAAACCGCGAGAGATGCGCTGTTCTGGTCCAGAGCGGTGGACTCGGTAACTTCCAGCTCAATGGTTTCCGGGGGCAATTTGTAGCGATCCAGAATTTTGGACACCCGCACAGGGAAGCGTTCGTCTTTAAGCTGAAGGGCGGAAACGTTCACCGACATCAGCACATTTATGCCCATATTCAGCCACTGGCGCTGCTGGGCGCAGGCATTGTGCAAAACGCGCAAGCCCAGGCGCTCGATGAGCTCCCCGTCTTCAGCCACAGCCACGATAATGGGCGGCGGAATCAGCCCGTAAACCGGGTGATTCCAGCGCATAAGCGCTTCCACGCCGGTAACCTTGTTCAGCGTGGTGTTTATCTGGGGCTGATAAACCAGGAAGATTTCGTCTGTTTTGGCCAGAGCGTCATTAAGATCGTTAACCAGGGAGCGGGCCAGCATGCCTACTTCATCGGTGCGATAAATCACGCGCAGGCCATGCGGCCCCAACACGTTGCTTTCAGCCGCTTCCATGAGCATGGAAATGGCGGATTTAAAGCGTTTGGCCTTAAGCTTGTCCGAGATGCCCACAAAAGGCATGTAAATGCCGATGCACAGGCAGAGGTTGAACAGCTGCAGCATGGCCGGAGCAATGGAGTCGGCGGACTCATAGCCGCTGATGAAAATGGGGGTGGTCCAGTCCACGGCGTGTATGGTGCCCGCCACCAGCCCCCAGTCGATGGCCAGATATGAAGTGAGCGTAAGCGCCAGGGGCGCCGCGATAAAGGGGATGAAGTACACGGGGTTTAAGATTATGGGCAGGCCGAATAGAATCATTTCGTTGATATTGAATGCGGTGAGAAACAGGCCTAAAAGAGCGATGCGCCTGGAGCTGCGATCCACGCTGCGCAGCAGGATGGCGATAACCAGGCCCAAAGTGGCTCCGGAGCCGCCCAGGAAAACAAAGCTGTCGAAAAATACTTTGGTGACGATATGAGGCAGAGGCAGCCCGGCGGCCATGGCCGCAGAGTTGGCGTCGGCGGCCGCGTTGTAGATGGCGTGGGTCACCGGGTCAAGCAGGTTCGGGCCGTGAATGCCGAAAAACCAGGCCAGATGTATAGCCAGGTTGTACAGGCAGCCGCCTAAAAATTCGTTGGTGGGGGCGGAAAACGCGTTGCGGATGCTGTCGTAAATAAACTGGTGCAGGCCGTCGCCCCTGGAGAAAAGCAGGGCAATGACGGAAAACAGGCCAATAGTGAGCAGCGCGGGAATCAGGTTTTCAAAAACTCTGGAGGTGGTGGGGTCCGAGCCTTCAGCCTGAATGGAAAGGCGCAGGCGATCAATGAGCGAAAGGCGCAAAAACAGCCAGGTGCCTGAAATGGCGATGACAATGCCGGGGAATAGTCCGCCCACCCCGGTCCACAAGCTGGGAAAGTCGTCTGTGGCATTGGGCGCGATAATCATAACCGCAAGGCAGGACAGGGCAATCAGGGCGGCCACCACCGGGTTGACCTCTCGCCCCGGATGTTCTGTATTGTATTGTTCGGCCAGATTGTTGGCTATGGAGAAGGTGACCGTAAGGGAGATAGCCCCAAAAGTGGCGGCCCACAATTTGCCGCCAAAGCTTTTCCAACCGTCGCCGAACAGATCGAGCATAATGTTCTGGTACGCAGGTGCAGGAAAGTTGTTGACCAGCAGGGCTAAAGAACCGGCCACCACCAAAGGCATGGTGCAGACCAGGCCGTTGCGGATGCCGGTCATGGTCGGTCCTTGCGTAAAGGTCAGGAGTCCGGCGAAAGGTTTTTTGGCAAAGAAATTTAAAATGGGAGTCACTGTAATCTCTGATCCTGCATATCTATATTCAGTTCGCGAGTTTCAGGCAAAAGCGGGCGCGGCGTTTAAAGTCAAGCCCTTGCTTGCGACGGCCGCAGGCCGCGTCTTCAAGTCCAGGTCTAATTTTTTTACTATAAGCCAGTCGCGTTAAAAAGCAAATAATATTATAATCTCAATCAGTTATTTTTAGGCGATATAGAGCATGCCTGAATATAATTTTGCGGTCAAAGTCTATTAAACCATCTTTGTCGCCTTTTCAAAACAAATAGTTTGAATTAAACTTATATAAAAATTATTATTAAACGCCCGGCAAACATTTGCCGGAGAGGCTTTCGCAAATTTTGAAACAGGCGGGCAGGGGGCCGGCATAAGTTATGACCCTGAAAGAGTGTTATCGCATTCTGGAACTGCCGCAGTCGGCGGACCTGGATGAAATAAAAAAAGCCTATCGCCGCTTGGCCTTTGCTCTGCATCCCGACCTTAATCCGGGTATGCCGGATGCCGTGCGCCGTTTTCAGGAAGTTAACGAAGCCTACGTGTTGCTCAGTAAAACTTTGCAAGAAGAGAGCCGGCGCGACCCGCGCGTGCAGCACCGCAGGCCCCCGGAGGATCAGCAAGCGCAGGCTCAGGCGCAAATGCGCGCGGCGGCTCAGGCAGAGGCCCAGGCCAAAGCCCAAGCGCGCGCCCGCGCGGAAACCCAAGCCCGTGTCCGGGCGGAAGCCCAGGCCAGA
>CBDTYX010000275.1:0-2718 GCA_965364745.1 uncultured Desulfovibrionaceae bacterium
GCCCGGAGAGGGGGAGCCCATAAGGGGTATTCCCTCTTATGGGCTCCCCCTCTCCGGACCTTTCCCCTTCCTGAATGATGGCGGACGTCCTTATTGGTTTACAATAATTTACAGGCAAAAGATTGCCTTGGCGCGGTTTGCCGATTATATGCATGGCATGAAATCAGGCGATATTCGGGTTATGTCGCCCCCAATTCAACTATGAGGTCGTATATGTTCAAGTCGAACTTTAAGTTTTTAACGGCGCTGGCCGTTTTTGCCCTTATTGTGGCCGCTCCGGCCGTATCCCGGGCTGATGATGCATTGATGGGCAAAATTCAGGCGCATTACCAAAAGGTCTTCAGCCTGGAAGGCGAGTTCAAGCAAGTGCTGGTGCACAAGGAAAGCGGTTCGCGCACGGAGCAGGCCGGCAAACTGGCTTTTCGCAAGCCGCTTCTGGTGCGCTGGGAAGTGACCACTCCCAAACGGGAAGAGTTGATTGTGGTTAACGCCAAAGAGTTGTGGGACTATATCCCCGGCGAGGAAATTGTTTATAAATACCCTGTGGCTCTCGTGCAAGACTCGCGCACCATGATCAAGGTCATTACCGGCCAGTCCAATCTGCGGGAAGATTTTAAAGTTAAGGCCGACGGCAAGGAAAACGGTTTGAACAAACTCAAGCTCATCCCCAAAGAAGCCACGCAGCAAATCACCATGGCCGTCATTTGGGTGTCCGACGATGGAATTATCAAGCGGGCCATGATTCAGGACTTTTTCGGCAATGAGAATGACATAACCTTCACCAGCCTGAAGTTTGACGTGCCCATGCAGGACAGCATGTTCAAGTTTACCCCGCCTGCCGGCGTGGAGGTGCAGGACCGCAGCAATGAAGGCGCAGGACAGCCTGGAGAGCGGAAATTGTTCCAGTAAGTTTTTTAAAATTGTTCCCTCCAGCCTTTAACTTACTTGGGGATTAGGAGGGGACGGGTTCAGGAAGGGGAACCTAAAGGGGATGACCCCCTTCGGGTTACCCTTCCTGTAAAGCGCGCACTTCCTCGGCGCTTAAATGCCGCCACTCGCCCGCCTTCAACTCCCCAAGGGCCAACGACCCCTGTCTGACGCGGGCAAGCCTGAGAATGGTCAGATTCAAATCGCGTAACATGCGCCGGATCTGGCGGTTGATGCCTTGATGCAAAATCATTTCCAACCAGGTGTCGTTTTTGGGCGTTAGGCGCAAAATGCGGCAATCAACCGGAGCCACGCTCTCGCCTTCAGACAGAGTCATGCCGTCGCGCATGGCCCGCAAGGCGCTTTCCGTCACCCGCCCCCGCACCAGCACATGATAAACCTTGGGCATATGCCACTTGGGGTGGGTCAGGCGGTAGGTCAGATTGCCGTCATTGGTCAGAATCAGCAGACCTTGTGAAAAATAATCCAGGCGACCCACCGGAAAAAGGCGCAGCCGACGCAATTCTTCGGGCAAAAGGTCCAGGACCGTGGTGCGGTTTTGCGGGTCATGCACGGTTGAGACCACCTGCACGGGCTTGTTCAGCAGTATGTAAGCAAAACGTTCGTTGGCCGGCGCGTCCGGGGCGGCATTGATCGTGGCCGGCCAGGGAATTTTTTTGCCGTCCAGGGTGACTTGGTCGGCCGCGGTCACTTTGCTGCCCGGCGCGGCGATTTCGCCGTTGAGGCGGACTCTCTGTCCGGCAATGAGTTCATCGGCCTTGCGGCGCGAGCAGATGCCGGCCTGGGCCAGAAAATGGTTAATGCGCAGGGCAGGGGGTTCGTTCATATTTTTTCATCCGGCCGAAGGTCGGCCTTGCGGCGTCTCCTGCGGCGTTTAGCGCTTTTACATTGGACTTGCAGGTATTCGCAGGATGGCCTATCTTAGGCCTCACTTCGGCCCGGCCATGCCCGCGGCCTATATTTTGTTATAAACCAAGGACCCTTGTTCAGCATGGCCTTATCAATATATTCAGCCAACCTTCCGCGTGGAGAGAGCCTAAGGCTTCTCAAGCGTATTCTCAAGTATTTTAAGCCGTATAAATTGCAAATTTTTCTGGCCTGCGTGGCTATGGCCATGGTGGCCTTGACCAGCGCGGGCACGGCCTATCTGGTTAAGCCGGCTTTGGATGATATTTTTGTAAAAAAAGATGTGAGCATGCTCTTGCTCCTGCCTTTCGCCTTTGTGCTTTTAACTTTGGTCAAAGGCCTGGGGCGCTATTTTCAGAACTATTTTATGCAGTATTGCGGGCTGCTGGTCCTCGAGACCTTGCGCGACGAGCTGTATAATAAAATCGTCTTTTTGCCGGTAAAATTCTTTGAAGACAACCAGATCGGCATGCTTATGTCCCGCATCACCAACGACGTGGGCAACATCCGCTCCAGTCTGCCGGCCGTGGTGTCCATGGTGCGCGAGTTTATGACCATGGTGGGACTTTTGGTGGTGGTTTTTTATCAAAACTGGTCTTTGGCCCTCTGGGCGGTGCTGGTGCTGCCCCTGGGCGTTTATCCGTTTATTTATCTGGGCAAGAAACTGCGCAAGTTGGGCAAAAAAAGCCAGATCACCATGGCCGACGTGACTTCATTTTTGCAGGAAGTTTTCAGCGGCATCCGTGTGGTCAAGGCCTTTGCGGCCGAAGATTATGAAGCCAAGCGCTTTGCTGTGGAAAACAAGCGTATGGTTAAAATCGCCTTCAAGCAGACCATAATCAACGAAATTTCTTCGCCGCTCAT
>CBDTYX010000276.1:0-2717 GCA_965364745.1 uncultured Desulfovibrionaceae bacterium
TTTATTCGGGGAACACCGGGCGGTTATTTTACGCGGCGCGCAGGCTTTGCTTGCCGATGATTGGCGCGCTTTGAGCCGGGCCCTGGCTACGGTGCCGCCCACAGTCTGGCCATTTTTGTGTCTGGAAACGGCTTTTGACGGCAAAGGCCCCAAATTGCCGGCGCACGTGACCAAGCTTAAGTGTCGCGCTTTTGCCGTGGAAAAAGGCTGGGTTTGGGAATCTCCCGGTCTGAATGCGGCCGGACTTAAAGATTTGGTGCGCGGCTATTGCGCTGCGCAAGGTTTGACGCTTGCCCCAGGCAGCCTGGAGGCCATTGCCGCCGCTTTGCCGCCCGACGCCCTGGGCGCCAGGCTGGAACTGGAAAAAATTGCCCTGGCCGCGCCGGATAAGACTATTACTCCGGAGAGTGCGGCCATAATCGCCCACGAACCGGATATTGACGTATTTGCTTTTTTGCGGGCCATTGAGGCCCAGGCCAAAGGCGCGGCCGCCGGAGAGCGCGGCGGAAATGATTTTTTGCAGGTCTGGCGGGCGGTGCTGGTGGATGAGGTCTCCAAGGAAACCATGCTGTTTCCCTTTGTAGGCGCCCTGGTGCGCGAGGCGCGGGTTTTGTGGCAAATCCTGTTCAAAGAAAAAGTGTTTATTCCCAATTATGCCCTGGCTGAAAAGCAAAAGCTGGCCCGCACCCTGGGCTTGCGCGGGGTTGCTGCTTTGTGGGATTTAGCTCTGGCGGCGGAGTGGGGCATTAAAAGCGGCGAGCGTAAAGAAGAGCAAGCTTTGGAAGCCCTTACCGCCGGGTTGATAGACTTGTTTCAGGGGCACGGCGGCAACTGATGAAAAATAAGTCGCGCATTTTTTTGTAAACCAAAAGGGACGCCTCAGAGGCGTCCCTTTTGGTTTCAGCGCGCTGAACAAACGCTCGGTTAAACGGCTTTTTTCAAAGCGTCGACCATGTCCGTCTGTTCCCATTTAAATTCGGGCAGTTCCCGGCCGAAGTGGCCGTAATTGGTGGTTTGGCGGTAGATGGGCCGCTTAAGGTCCAATGTTTTAATAATATGGTAAGGCCGCAGATCAAAGACTTTAAGCACGGCGCGGGTCAGAGCTTCATCGGAAATTTCGCTGGTGCCTAGGGAAGAACAGATTACCGAGATGGGCTCGGCCACGCCGATGGCATAGGCGATCTGCACGTTGCAGGCTTTGGCGAGGCCAGCGGCCACCACGTTTTTAGCAATATATCGCCCCATATAAGCCGCGGAGCGATCCACCTTGGACGGGTCCTTGCCCGAGAAGGCGCCGCCGCCGTGGAAACCCATACCGCCGTAAGTATCCTGAATAATTTTACGCCCGGTGAGTCCGGCGTCGCCCATGGGCCCGCCGACAACAAAGCGCCCGGTGGTGTTGATGAAAATTTTGGTATCCTTGTCGATAAATTCGGCCGGGATAACCTTATAAATTACTTCTTCACGGATAGCTTCGCACAAGCTCTTGTATTGCACATCCGGATCGTGCTGGGCCGCGATAACCACGGCCTCCACAGCCGTGGGCACGCCATCGTTGTATTCGAAGGCAACGGCGGTTTTGCCGTCCGGGCGCAGGAAATTGAGAGTTTTATCTTTGCGTGCTTCGGTCAGGCGTTCGGAGAGGCGGTGCGCCCAGTAAAGAGGCGCGGGCATAAGCGTGGAGGTTTCATTGCAGGCAAAACCGAACATCATGCCCTGGTCGCCGGCGCCTTGTTCTTCAGGGCTGGAGCGGTCAACGCCCTGGGCAATGTCCGGAGACTGTTTGTCTATGGAAGAGACTACCGCGCAGGTTTCCCAGTCGAAGCCCATGTCCGAGCTGTCATAGCCGATGTGCTTGATGGTTTCGCGTACCACCTGGGGCAGATCCGCATAGCCTTCAGTGGTAATTTCACCGGCAATGAAAGCCATGCCTGTGGTTACCAGCGTCTCGCAAGCCACGCGCGAGTTGGGGTCTTGTGCAAGGAGCACGTCCAGCACGGCATCGGAAATGAGGTCCGCCACCTTGTCGGGGTGCCCTTCGGTTACCGCCTCGGAGGTGAAGAAAAATTTGCCCTTATCCATATACATGTAAATTTCCTCCTCATCCGGCTGCAAGGCCGGGGATAATAAATTTAAGCCATAGACGCGATACGTCGGTTATGCCTGCAAAATAAAAGCCAATCAGACTTCCAGCAAAATATTATCGATCAGCCGGGCTTGGCTGAATTTAACGGCAGCGGCCGCAATAACCGGATCTTTGGCCGAGCCTGCGGGAGCCAGGGTGTCGGGGCGGACAAATTCCAGGTAATCAATCTCGCCGTTCGGAATGTGAATTCGCCAATAATCGCGCACGGCCTTGTCCAGCTTTACGGCTGAAGTTTCGCCGTTGCGGCGCAACTCTTCAGCCAGGCGCAATCCTTTAATAATGTGCACGGCCTGGCGGCGTTCTTCAGAGGTCAGGCGCTGGTTGCGCGAGCTTAAGGCCAGGCCGTCGGGTTCACGCACAGTGGGGCAGCCGCGCACCTCTAGCGGAAGATCAAGGTCTGAGGCCATTTTTTGGAGGATGCACAGCTGCTGGCGGTCTTTTTCGCCGAACAGGGCGATATTGGGCTGCGCCAGGTTGAACAGTTTAAGCACCACAGTGCAAACTCCGCGGAAATGCCCCGGTCGCGAGGCGCCGCATAAAGTTTTGGCCAATTCGGGAACTTCCACCCAGG
>CBDTYX010000277.1:0-2709 GCA_965364745.1 uncultured Desulfovibrionaceae bacterium
CCGGTATAAATGCCGAAGAACGGAATCTTGTTCTCCCGCGCGTATCTGGCGGTTTCCACAATGCCGTCGCCGCTGGTCAGACCAAAGCCGAACGCGCCTGGCGCCAGGATGCCGTCAACACCCTCAAGAATCGCTTTAACATTGTCCGGATTTACATCTTCCGCGTCGACATACTTAAACGCGACCTTGACGCCGTTGGCTATGCCGCCATGCACCATAGCTTCCTGAAGGCTTTTATAAGCCTCCTTCACTTCCACATTTTTACCCACTAAGGCAATGTGCACTTCTTCGCTGAGTTCCCGGCAGTCCTTATTCAGCTTCTCCCACATGGACAAGTCCGCGGCTTTGGCCTTCAAATTCAAACGCTCCACAATCTTCTGGTCCACGCCCTCTTCATGAAACTTCAGCGGCACTTCGTAAATGTTGGCCACGTCCACATTGGAAAACACGGCATTGCGGTCTACGTTACAGAACAGGGAAATTTTGGCTTTAAGCTCATCGGTGATGGGCTCACCTTCGCAGCGGCAAATAATGATATCCGGCTGCAGGCCGATGGAGCGCAACTCTTTGACCGAATGCTGGGTGGGTTTGGTTTTATGCTCCTGAGCAGCCCGAATATACGGCACCAGGGTAAGGTGGGTAAATAGGCAATTCTCACGCCCCAGCTCGTTGCACAGCTGACGAATGGCTTCCAGGTGGGGCAGGCTCTCTATGTCGCCCACCGTGCCGCCGATTTCAATGAGCGCCACGTCGGGTTTTTCCGTTTCCTCCACATTGGCCAGGCTCAAAATGGATTCTTTGATGGCGTTGGTCACGTGCGGAATGACCTGCACCGTGCCGCCGTGGTAGTCGCCGCGTCGTTCTTTATTAATGACATGATAATAAATGGCCCCGGAGGTGCTGCTGTTGGCCTGGGACAGCGGCTGTCCCAAATAGCGCTCATAATGGCCAAGATCAAGATCGGTGGCCGCCCCGTCGTCGGTGACGAAAACCTCGCCGTGCTGCAGGGGATCCATATTGCCGGGGTCCACGTTAATATACGGATCCATTTTCTGAATAGTGACTTTAAGACCTCTGGCTTTAAGCAGCGCTCCGATGGACGCCGCGGTAAGTCCCTTGCCCAGAGATGACAAAACTCCGCCGGTAATAAAAATAAATTTAGTTTTCATGCTGTTCTCTGCCTGTTGGGGGTAATGATTTTATACAACAAGACGTCATCATAACTTTTTTTGCACGCTTGGGAAGGCGTTGCTTTTAATTTTTCTTTTATATATGTTTAAAATCCGCCTTTTATTCCAAGTCAAGAAAAACCGCCGGGAAACAATGTCCGGCAATGCTTTTTAGGAATGTGCGCATGATCAACTGCCTGATATGCGGAAAAGATGCCGTCGACGGGTGGATAACGGGGCTGCCTCCAGCCCCGGACAGCCAGAAAGTGGGGCTGTGCAAAGAGCATGACACCCCGGACAACCGCGTTCTGGCGGAAAAAAAGTGGCGGAAAATCATGGAACAGGCTGTGGAAATTGAACGGGAAAGCGAAGCCCTGCACCTTGCAGGTGCACCGGTGCAACCGCTGACTCTGGAAATTCTGTTTATTGACGGCGGCAGAATAGACGTGCCGTGCAAAAGCTTCCGCGCCACCGATGACGATGTGCTGGAGGTGATCACTCCGGAAAACCGTCTGGCCTTTTATCCCCTGCGTCATATCCGGCGCTATGGAGAAAAATAAGGCGCTTTACGCTTTAAGCAAAGTCCGGGTCGATGGCGGCGCGGCCGTTATCCAGCATAACTTTCAAAAATCGAATAGTGTGTTCATCTACAGGCACAATGGGAAAATGCTTGGTGCAGGAATCGCACTGCGCCATGGCCGGCGTGGTGGCGGCCAGAAGGGGCACCCGGCGTCCGCAGTGCGGGCAGCCGTACAAAAAAATCAATTCCATGCCGTCCGGCTTGACCGGTTCCTGAAGGCGCATGTTTTTTTCCATAATTTTCTCGGTATAAATGACTTAAGAAATCCGCGTTGCCGCCGCTGTTGCCCGGTAACGCAACGGCGCCGCCAAGGCCCAATTGTGTTAAATGAAAAGCGCTGCCCGCTTACGTGATTCAGCAAAATTACAAACGAACAAGTCCGTTTTCCATATTTTAAACCAACAAGCTCTCGCCGGTCATAACTTCCGGCGGCGTGAGGCCCCAGGCGCGCAAAATAGTCGGGGCAATATCGCCCAACTTCCCTTCCGGTTTCATGCGCAACTCTTGTTTGTCGTCAATGCCTACAAACAAAACTTGATTCAAACTGTGCGCGGTCTGCGGTTTGCCGTCCGCGTCAAGCATTTCCTCAGCATTACCGTGGTCAGCGGTCAAGAAAATTCGCCCGCCGCTCGCCAGCACTGTTTCCACAATGCGCCCCACGCATTCGTCCACAGCCTCACAGGCCTTGATTGCTGCCGGGATTTTCCCGGAGTGGCCGACCATATCCAAATTGGCCAGATTGCAAACCACCAAAGTGTATTTCCCGCTCCGCCATTCTGCAAGCAACGTGTCTGTCACTTCAAAGGCGCTCATTTGCGGCTTTAAGTCGTAAGTGGCCACATCACGGGGCGAGGGAATGAGCCGTCGCTCCTCACCGGGAAAGGGTTCTTCGCGGCCGCAGTTAAAAAAATAAGTCACATGCGCGTATTTTTCGGTCTCGGCAATGCGCAACTGCTTAAG
>CBDTYX010000278.1:0-2696 GCA_965364745.1 uncultured Desulfovibrionaceae bacterium
GCCACGGTAAGCGGCACAATGGAGGCCGTGCTGCCCAGGGACGTGCCGGCCAGAGCCCGCGTAAACGGAATGATCACGATCATTAAAATGATGAACGGGAAAGAGCGGGTCAGGTTAACAATGATGTCCAGGGTGAAGTAGACGGGGCGGCACGGCGAGAGCCCGCCCTTGCCGGTCATGACCATGACCATGGCCAGCAAAAAGCCGAAAAAGAGCGACAGGGCCGTGGAGGCCGAGATCATATAAATGCTTTCCCACAGCGCGGTGACCAGCTCGCCGGTCATGCCCCAGAGTTTGAGTTCGCTAATAGCTGTCCACATCTTCCATAATCTCCCAAATCAGTCCGTGCGCGGTCAGGGCCTTTTGCACCACCGCAAGGTGCTGCTCCTGCACGTTGAGCATGAGAATGCCGAGCATGTCGTCGCGGTAGCGCTCAATTTGCCCGCCGATGATGGAAAAATCCGCGCCGGTCTCGCGGGCGATGTCCGCAATGATGCTCTGCTCGGCCGTATGGCGGGGAAAGACCACGCGTAAATTGATGCCCTCAGGCATGACCGTGTATTCGTCGCGGATAAAGTGCTGCAAGCCGCGCGGCGGGTGCATGAACAGCTCTTCGGTGTCGCCGCAGGCAATGACCTTGCCCTGCTCCAGAATGGCCACTTTATTGCAAATGCGCTTGATGACCTCCATTTGGTGGGTGACCACCACAATGGTCAGGTTAAAGCGCTTGTTGATGTCCTGCAAAAGATCGAGGATGGACAGAGTCGTGCGCGGGTCCAGGGCCGAAGTGGCCTCGTCGCTCAATATGATTTTGGGATTAAGGGCCAGAGCCCGGGCAATGCCCACCCGTTGCATCTGGCCGCCGGACAGGCTGGTCACCCGCTGCAATTTCTTCTCCGGCAGCTCCACCAAGTCCAAAAGCTCATTGACGCGCGCCCGCGTATCAGCCTCGGATGCGCCCCAGACCTTCAACGGAAAGGCGATGTTGTCGTAAACGTTTTTGCGGGCCAGCAAATTGAAATTTTGAAAGATCATGCCCATGTCGCGGCGCAACAGCTTGAGCCCCGGCGCGTCCAGGGCGCCAACTTCGCGGCCCATGACTTTGATACTGCCGGAATCGTAGGTTTCCAGGCCGTTAAGGCAACGCAGGATCGTGGACTTGCCGGCGCCCGAATGTCCGACAATGCCGAAAATATCGCCTTCGGCAATGTCAAAGCTCACGCCGTGCAGAACCTCGTTGGTCCCGAAACTTTTGGTCACGCCCCTGATCTCGATCATAACTCCGCATTTCCGCCTGAATGAAAAATGGTTGCCTTGTGGACTCCTTTAGCAGAGCCTGCCGAAAAACGCTACTAGGTAATTGGGCGGGAACGCCGGAAAGGGGGGCCACAAGGGGTTTGTCCCTTGAGGTTTCCCCTCTTCGGACCGCTCCCCTTTCTTAACCCTTATTGGCTCGGGCGGATAATTTTTTGGCTTTCGGCGTGTTGAGTAAACAACAGCAAGTGAACGAAAAAGAAAGGCTTTGCTTCAATGGGTGGAATTTTTAGTCAAGACGGCACAGGCCGATTGTTGGCATGAAATTCGCCGCGCAGCACGCGGATTTCATGCCAACGCAAAAAATAAACAGTCAAACAGGTCCGCGTGATGGGGTTCGGGGGAGGGGGAAAAGCAACTTTTTAGGAAAGTTTCTTTTCCCCCTTCCCCCGATTTACGCTATTTCCAACTCCAAACCGATGGGGCAGTGGTCGGAGCCTTGGATGTGGGGTTCGATCCAGGCGTTTTTGACGGCGGCGCGCAGCTCTGCGGACACGAAAAAGTAGTCGATGCGCCAGCCCACGTTTTTTTCGCGGGCGCGCTGGCGGAACGACCACCACGAGTAAGCGTCTTTGACGTCGCCGTTGATGAGCCGGAAGGTGTCCACATAGCCTGCGGCCACGAATTTATCCAGCCAGGCGCGCTCTATGGGCAGAAAGCCCGAGGTTTCCTCGTTGGCTTTGGGCCGGGCGAGGTCAATGGGCGTGTGGGCGGTGTTGAAATCGCCGCAGACCACAATGGGTTTTGCCCGGCGCAGGTTTTGGGCGAAGTCGAGGAATGCATCGTAGAAGCGCAGTTTGTAGTCGAGGCGTTCTTCGCTCATCTGGCCGTTGGGAAAATAGACGTTGCAGAAGTGAAAAGCGGGGTATTCGAGGTGCAGAAGACGGCCTTCGCCGTGCATGCCCGGCAGCTCGTCATTGACGGTGAGGGGTTTTTCTTTGGCGAACACGGCCACCCCGGAGTAGCCGCGCTTGACCGTGGAGGCCGACCAGTAGGCCTCACATCCGGCCGGGTGGCGGTGCGCTGCGGGGATCTGTTCCGGCTCGGCTTTGGTTTCCTGCAGGCCGATGATGTCCGCGCCGCAGCCGGCAAACCATGCCGCCCATTCGGGTTTTTGGATGATGGCCCTAAAGCCGTTGACGTTCCAGGAATATAATTTCATGCTGTAAACTCCGGAGCGTAAGCTACTTGCCCATGTTTATCAGCCAGGGCGCCGGGGTCAAGCTCCAGGGCTAGAAAAGATTCAGCCGGCACGGGAAAGGGGCAGGTCAGGCCGAAGCGCGAGGCTGGCGCAAAGCCGAAACGGGGGTAATAGTCGGCGTGGCCCACCACCACGACGCCGGACGCCCAGGTCAGCGGCCCGGCAGTGAGAATGCCTTGCT
>CBDTYX010000279.1:0-2692 GCA_965364745.1 uncultured Desulfovibrionaceae bacterium
AATGCCGGGATCGGAGAGTTGCTCCAAAAGCGGCTCGGGAATAAACGGTCCTCCCGCGGTAACCAGAATGCGCTCAAAAGGCGCTTCTTCCGGCCAGCCCAGGGTGCCGTCGCCCAGGCGGCAGGCGATGTGGAAGTATTTGAGCTTGCGCAAAAGAGTTGAGGTGCGCATGTACAGTTCGCGCATGCGCTCCACAGTGTAGACGTCCAGCCCCATTTCCGCGAGCACGGCGGCCTGGTATCCCGATCCGGTGCCTATTTCCAGAACCTTTGCGCCCGGGGGCGCCTCCAGAAGTTGAGACATGAGCGCCACCACGTATGGCTGGGAAATGGTTTGCCCAAGACCAATGGGCAGGGGATAATCTTCATAGGCCTCGGCGGCCATGGCTTCATCCACGAACAAGTGACGGGGCACCGCGGCCATGCCCGCGAGCACGCGTTCATTGTCGATGCCGCGGGCCATAATTTGCTCGGTGAGCATACGTTCACGGTTGCGTTTAAAGTTTTGGGCGCCGAGTCTCATTTTAAGCTTTGAAACTTAAGGGATAATGTTGAATAATATTTACTTGGAAGAACCAGATTTAAGCCCACAAGTCAATGCTTCTTTACGTCGGCTATTGCCGGAAAAGCATAAGCCGGGTATACTTAAGCCGACTGAAAAAATTTTAAAAAAATAATGCCGTTCTTCTAAAAATGATGATAAATTCGTTTTTTAACCCAGTAATCCGCTGAGGGCAAAGATATGATGCACGTACAAGATTTGATGAGCAATGAGGTGCTGTCCATGCGCGAAGACGAATCCATCGCCAAAGCCAGGACGATCATGAATGTGGCCAGAATTCGTCATGTGCCGGTAGTGGACAGAGAGGGGGATTTCGTGGGCCTGATTACCCATCGGGATATTCTGGCGGTTACGATTTCACGCCTGGCGGACATCACGCCGGAAATGCAGGCGGACCTGGATGAAGGCATTAAGGCGCGCGATATTATGAACAGCGACGTGTGCACGGTGGAGCCGGACACCAGGCTTAAAGACGCGGCCAACATACTTTTGCGCCATAAGTATGGTTGCCTGCCCGTGCTTGAAGGCCGCCGCCTTTTGGGCATGATCACTGAAGCGGATTTTTTACGCTTGACCATTCATTTGCTTGACGCGGTCGATCAGGCGGTATAACCATACCGGTCAAAATCAATTCTGTGAGCGCTAGAGCGAAAATAGGATAAATAAGGCCAGGGAGCGCCTTGATTCATGAGAAGAATACCAATTTACGTGTTTTTTGTAGTTTTAATCTGCGTCATGGCCGGAGGCACCTACCTTCTGGTGCAGGACACCCAAGGACCGGAAATTTCTTTAAGCCCGGACACCAACCGCACTTCCGGCAAACAGGAACTTACGGTCACAGCCACGGACAAAGAATCCAACATCAAATCAGTCAGCGTGGGCATTCGTCGTGATAATGCCGTAAAACCGCTGTTTACCAAGACTTTTGACACAGAGGCGCAAACCCAAAGCGTAACCTTTACCCTGGCGGAGGCTCAGCTTTCCGACGGCGCTTTTGAACTGGAAGTTAAAGGCACCGATACTTCCTTTGCCGGCTTCGGCCGAGGAAACAGCGCCACGCGTCTTTTTGCCATGGTTTACGATACAGCTCCCCCGCGCATAAGCATCCGCACCATGCCTCCATATATTAAACGCGGCGGCTCAGCGGTCATTGCTTTTACTTCCAACAAAGAACTGCTTAAAGCCGGGGTCAAGGTCAATGATTATTACTTCCCTGCCTATAAACAACCCAACGATGAATATATCTGCTACTTTGCCTTCCCCTATGCCCTGACCATTCAAGAATACAACCCGCAGCTTCTGGCTGAGGACACCGCCGGCAATGTGGCCGTGGTCAGACCCTCTTTTTACCCGCAAAATCGTACGTTCAAAGCGGATAAAATTGAATTGAGCGATAATTTCATAAATTCCAAAGATCAGGAATTTATGACTGACGTGCCTGGCGAAATGACGCCGTTGCAGCGTTTTCTAGGCATGAATCGGGACGTGCGTGCAGCCAATGCCGCCAAACTTCTTGAAATCGGCATTAAATCGGGCCCGGAAAGAAAGTGGGAAGGCAGTTTTGTGCAATTGCCCCGCTCGGCCAAACGCGCCGACTTTGCCGAAGCCAGAACTTATATTTATAACGGCCAGGAAGTTGACCATCAGGTGCATGAGGGCCTGGATCTGGCCGAATTGCAGCAGTCGCCGGTTCCGGCCGCCAACTCCGGCCGGGTGAGTTTTGCCGGCCATTTGGGCATTCACGGCAATATGGTGGCCATTGACCACGGCCAGGGCGTCACCTCCATTTATTCGCACTTAAGCAGCATTGCCGTAAATGTGGGCGATGAAGTCAGCAAAGGGCAAATTATCGGCAATACCGGAGCCACGGGCATGGCCGGCGGCGATCACCTGCACTTTACCATGCTCATTTCCGGCGTGCCCGTATACCCTCAGGAATGGCTGGATCCGCACTGGATTCAGGATAACATTACTTCCAGGCTGAATCCTTAGGCAGGCATGGCTCTTCGCTATCAATAAAAAAACCGCCGCGGACCTTTAAGCCCGCGGCGGTTTTTTTATTGATATTCGGCGCCATCTTTTAGAGCATTTTACTCTTGAAATAGTCTACAGCGATTTTTCATTTAAAGCA
>CBDTYX010000280.1:0-2660 GCA_965364745.1 uncultured Desulfovibrionaceae bacterium
GGGTACGGGGGAGCGGGGACCTTAAGGGCCTTGGCTCATTATGGGCCCCGCTCCCCCGGTTCTCTTCATCTCACTTCGCCAGTAACAACAACACGTCTCCGGGCGCGTCCAAATGCCCGGCTATCATTTCGGCGAAGTCGCCGGGGCCGCAGAAGAGGTCGGCGCGGGAGCCTTTGATGGCGCCGCCCACGTCCTGGCAGAAGCCGATGCCGGAGAGCAGGCCGCGGGCGCCTTGCACGTGGTCGGGGCCGGGCAGGGGCACGGCAAAGACTACGGGAGCGCCCATGGGGAAGACGCGTTTATCGACAGCCAGGCTGACCCAGGGGGTGACCACCTGGCCCATGGCGCCCAAGGGTCCGGTATCGGCCAGGCGGAAGAAGACATAGGAGGGGTTGGTGTCCAGAAGTTCCGTGACTTCGTCGGGGTGGGCGGCGAGATAGGCGCGGATATTGGGCATGCTGACCTGATCAGGCGCAAGCAGGCCGCGTTCTTTCATGGTCCGGCCCAGGGCCACGTAGGAGTGGTTGTTTTTATCGGCGTAGAGCACGTGCTTGATGCTGCCGTCGGTAAAGACCAGGCGGCCGGAGCCCTGGATTTGCAAGAAGAAGGAATCGACCTTGCTTTTGATCCAGGCGATTTCCAGGCCCTTGCCTTTAAGCGCGCCTTGTTCGTCAATGGCGTGGCGACTGTGGTAGGGTTTGCCCCGGCGCAGGTCCGGCGGCACTTTATACAGGGGCTGGTTGAATTCGCCGGTCTGCGTCCAGGAGGCTTCCAGGGTGGGTTCATAGTAGCCGGTGAAGTTGACGGTGGGGCCTTGGGCGTACCAGTCGAAGGCCGAGGCCAAAAGCTGCGGGCGGCTGTTCAACTCCGGCAGAAGATCGCGCAGGATGGTCAGGCTGCGGCGCAGCTGGCCCCAGGTCACGCGCAGTTCGGGGGTATCCACGGCGATGTCGTTGTCGGCTTTTTTGGCCATGAATTTCAGGCTGCGGTCAATGGCCGGGGCAAGGTCGGTCCAGGAGTTCAGACCCTGGCTTTTGGGCGAGAGGCCGGCCGCGATGGTCGCGGCTTCGCTGTCGCTGATGCGCTTAAAGCCGTAGTGATCGCGGGGCGGCACTTTGACGATGGCCTGGCGCGTGCTCACGCTGATGGTGTTGCTGCTGTAGGGGCTTTGCGAGGCGCAGCCGGCCGCGAGGAAAGCGATGAGGAGAACAAGAGACAAGGCTTTTAATATTTGATAGCGAAAACAGAACATGGTTTACCTCTGCAAGATAAGGAGCTTAGCGTGAACAGCGATCATCCGGCCGCAACCTGGCTTACCCACCGCGTGTCTTACGGCGAGACGGACGCCATGAATGTAGTCTATTACGCCGAATACTTCCACCTTTTTGAGCGCGCCCGCAATGAATATATCCGGGAGCGGGGCATGACTTATAAAGAAGTGGAGGCGCGGGGCGTTTATTTGCCCGTGCGCGAGGCCGAGGCCCGTTACCGCTTTCCCCTGCGCTACGACGACCTCGTTCACATCCGGGCTGAAATCACCGAATGGCGGCGAGCGTCCATGCTTTTTGAATACGAGATTTACAACGAGGACAAAAGCGCAGTGGCCACCAGCGGCAGCACCCTGCACGCCTGCGTGAACAATGAGGGCAAACCCGTGCCCGTGCCGGACTGGTTGCGGGGTTTGTTTAAATAAACGAGGCCGCCGGGACGGCGGCAGCCGCGCAGCGCGAGAAGCCAAAAACCGCGTTTTTTGGCTTCGACCCTCGAATCCCCGCCAGGACGGCGGGGTGAGAGGTATGCGATAAGGCAGGCAAACCCGTGCCCGTGCCGGACTGGTTGCGGGGTTTATTTGAGTGACTGATAAATTGAGGGAGGGAAACCCCAATGGACTAAGCCCCTTGAGGTTTCCCTCCCTCAAGCTTTCTCCCTTCCTGAACCCTGATTGTTTGTTTATTGCTTGGCATCCGCATAAGAACAGCGAACTTCAGGATTCGCGTTATATCGATGGATTGATTGGTTTTGCTTGATCCTTAGAATACCGCGCGCACTCCTGCCGACGCGGGTATTGTGATGAAAGAGGAGGAATTGCGCCGCAAGTCCGCTTGTCTTTACTCTTCTGTAAACACATAAGGAAACAGGATCAGGGCCGCGCCGATGGTCAGGGCGTCGAAGGCGGTGAGCAGGCCCAGCCAGGGCAGGGCGTCGGGGGTGAAGACGGCGACGTCGGGAATGAAGGCGCCTTGGAAGAGTTGCGCCGCGGCCAGAAGAAGCGGAATGAGCAGGGGCAGGCTGAAAATGGCGGGCAGCAGGCTGCGGCGGTGGGAAGCGCCGGGCGCGGCCGCGGGAAAAGCGCCCAGCAGCGCGCCTAAGGCGGCCAGCCCCACATCGGCCAGGATGAATCCGGACAGGGCCGCCTGCCAGTCCAGGCCCACTTTTTGCTGCAACAGCAGCACCAGGGCCGGGAAAAGAATAAGTTGGATAATGACGAGAAAGGCCAGCCCGGCCAGGGCTTTGCCCAGCCACACGGCTTGCGGCGCGACGGGCGCGGCGCGCAGGAGCAGGCGAACGCCTCCGGAGCGCTCAAAAGCGTACAAGTGTTGAAAAATGACGGTCTGCGCGGCCAGGCTGCTCATCCAGAACAGCATGGCGGCCAGAGCCGG
>CBDTYX010000281.1:0-2640 GCA_965364745.1 uncultured Desulfovibrionaceae bacterium
CCCGCTTTTCCCCCTCTCTCGAACTCTCGCCCCCTTTTCACCCCCGAATTGGCGGGCTTGGGGCAACATCTTTATAAGAAAGGGTTGGCGAAGAAGAGGCCAACCCTTTTTATTTCCTACTTGTTTATACAATCAGGGTTTCGAAAGGGGCAGTCGCCCCTTCGCGGGAGAGGATCCAAGGAGAGGGCGGAGCCGCCTTTATCGCATACCCTTCGGTCCTCCGTCCTGGCGGATCGAAGGGCTCGCTACGCGAAAAACGTGGTTTTCGCTTGCTCCCCTGCGGGGCGTCTACATCCTGTAGACTATTTATTCAATAAGGGTCCAGGGGCGAGCCCCAGGCGCGGAGGGAGTCCAGAGGGAGGGCGTGGAGCCCTCCCTCTGGCCGCCGGAGGCATATCCATCTACCTCGTCAGCTTTCTGAATTTCATCCTGTGCGGTTGGTCGGCGTCTTTGCCCAGGCGCTGTTTGCGGTCGGCGTCGTAGTCGGCGTAGTTGCCTTCCATGAAGCAGATGTGGGCGTCATCTTCAAAAGCCAGGATGTGGGTGGCCACACGGTCCAGGAACCAGCGGTCGTGGCTGATGATGAAGGCGCAGCCCGCGAAGTTGTCCAGGGCGTCTTCCAGGGCGCGCAGGGTGTTGACGTCCAGGTCGTTGGTTGGTTCGTCGAGCAGCAGGACGTTGGCGCCGGATTTGAGCATAATGGCCAGGTGCACGCGGTTGCGTTCGCCGCCGGAGAGCACGTCCACCGGTTTTTGCTGGTCCGGGCCCAGGAAGTTGAAGCGGGAGCAGTAGGCGCGGGCGTTGATTTCGCGGCCGCCCAGCTTGATGTTGTCGTAGCCGCCGCTGATGAGGTCATATACGCTTTTGCCCGGCGTAAGCGAGGCCCGGGCCTGGTCCACGTAGGCGAACGAGACGGTTTCGCCGATGGTGAGCGTGCCGGAATCGGGTTTTTCTTCGCCCGCCAGCATCTTGAACAGGGTGGTTTTGCCTGCGCCGTTGGGGCCGACAATGCCTACAATAGCATTGGGGGGAATGATGAACCGGGCATTTTCAATAAGCAGCTTGTCGCCCATGGCTTTGGTGAGCCCGGCGGCTTCGACCACGGTTTTGCCCAGGCGCGGCCCCGGAGGGATGTAAATTTCCAGGTCCGCGGCGCGGTCTTCGCTTTCGTGGGAGAGCATGGCCTCATAGGCGTTGATGCGCGCTTTGGACTTGGCGTGGCGGCCCTTGGGCGACATATTGATCCATTCCAGCTCGCGTTTGAGGGTGTGGATGCGTTCGGTTTCGGTTTTTTCTTCCTGGGCCAGGCGTTTTTGCTTCTGGTCCAGCCAGGAGGAGTAATTGCCCTTCCAGGGAATGCCCCGGCCGCGATCCAGCTCCAGAATCCAGCCGGCCACATTATCCAGAAAGTAGCGGTCGTGGGTTACGGCAATGACCGTGCCCGGGAAGCTTTGCAGGTAATGCTCCAGCCAGGCCACGGATTCGGCGTCCAGATGGTTGGTGGGTTCGTCCAGCAGCAGGATGTCCGGGTTTTGCAGCAGCAGGCGGCACAGGGCCACGCGGCGGCGCTCGCCCCCGGAAATGACGGACACGGGCGTGTCATTGGGCGGGCAGCGCAGGGCGTCCATGGCCATCTCCAGGCGGGAGTCCAGGTCCCAGGCGCCTTTGGCTTCCATAAGCTCTTGCACTTCTCCCTGGCGGTTGATCAGCGCGTCCATTTCCTCCGGCTCCATGGGTTCGGCGAACTTGGCGTTAATGGCCTCAAATTCTTTGATCAGGGCCACGGTTTCAGCCACGCCTTCTTCCACCACTTCACGCACGGTGCGGGTTTCATTGACCAGAGGCTCCTGCTCCAGATAACCGATGGTAAAGCCGGGAGCGAGCACGGTTTCGCCGTCAAACTGCGTATCCACCCCGGCCAGAATTTTGAGCAAAGAGCTTTTGCCTGAACCGTTTAAGCCCAGCACGCCTATTTTGGCGCCATAGAAGTAAGACAGGGAAATATCCTTGAGCACGGTGCGTTGCCCGTGGTGTTTGCTGACGCGGATCATGGAATAAATGATCTTGTCCGGTTCATTGCTCATATTGTTGCCCTCCAGAAAGAATTATGGGCAGAACCTAACTTAAGACGGCCGTCAGGTCCAGCCGGAAAACCGATCAGGCCTTAAACGCATATATGTGTAGACAAAGCCATATTTTCAAGAAAAACTCTAGACATTTTTTAAATTATTATTTATGTCCGAATTGTATTGTCGATACTAATCAGGAGGCTCTTATGGAACAGATTCGACAGTGGCGCGCCTTGCGCCATGTGGCGGTGCTCATGCTGGTGAGCTTCGGTATTCTAAGCTTCGCGCCCAGGGTGGATGCGGCGTATGTTTCCAACTACGACATGCTGTCCAGCACCATTGAAAATAAAGACGCGGATATGGATGCCATTCAACAGTCGCTGGAAAATAAAATGGTTGTTGAGCGCCTGGAAGCCCTCGGCTACAGCAAGGAAGAAATTTCCGACCGCCTGGCCATGCTGACCCCGGAAGAGCGCCATGATCTCGCCACCCGCATCGACTCTTTGCAAAGCGGCCAAGGGGCTTGGGGCATTGTTATCGGCGTGCTGGTGGTGGTGCTTATCGTGCTGCT
>CBDTYX010000282.1:0-2637 GCA_965364745.1 uncultured Desulfovibrionaceae bacterium
GGCCAGCGTCCACACGTCTTCGTTCTGCTCTTCCGCGTTTTGGGTGGTGTAAATAATAAACTCGTCATAGCGGTTCAACGCTATGGCGATCTCTTCCGAAAGCCCTTTCAGCCATGAGGCCAGCGACTTCGCGTCGCTTATATCTGAAAAAGGCATCACCAGAATGGCCGGCTTGTATTGCTTTATACCGGGCTTTAATTCCTGGTCCGCCGAGACCGCTTCAACTTCAGCATCAGATTCCGGCGCGCCCGTTATTTTTTCAAAATAGGAGAACGCCGGCAGGTAGCTCCCTTTGGGAATTTCAATATGCACCAGATCTTGCTTTGCGGATTTCAGATAATAGTGTTCCAGCTTGTTGCGTACCCTGCCCGCGGTAACCCGCACCACAGTATTCAGCCCCGGGTCGAAATTTTTTCCCAACCCGAACACATCCAGGCCGATATTGTAGGCTTTGATTTGTTCGCCCCTGCCCGCCAGCGTTTCTTCAACCACGTAGCCCAGAAAATCCTTGAGCTTTTCGCTGGAGTTGAACTCTGCACTTTGCAAAATAAGCCCCAACTGGAATCTCACTTCCTGCGCCGTAGGCATAGCGTGTTGCGCTACGTCATTCAAATTGAAGCCCCCTGAAGTGAAGAGCGCCTGCCTCTTCACAGACCTCTTTAACTGAATTCAAAATTTTTATTTTATTATCTATTACTCCGTTTTGCCAATCAAAGCAATCTTATTGCTCCGAGCCCATGAAATTCACTGTCACGGTGACACACAGTGAATTACTTATCCGTCCTCAAAAAGCCTGCTAGCTTCGAAACAGAGAAGTGAGCTTTACAAAGTCAAAACCAAAATGAACGGCCCGCCGGGGCGCCGTCCCGGCCAGGCCGTCATAACACAAACAAGGAGATTGCTATGACCAAGATCGTTAATTGCTGGAATGAATGGGATCCGCTTAAGAGAGTGGTTTTGGGCAGGCCGGATAATGCAAGCATCCCCGCTCCCGGCCCGGACTGGCAGTTTAACTGCGCCGCCGGAGGAATGGGGCTCGGCTATTCGATGCGCTATCCCCAGGAAATGGTCGACGCCGCCATCGAGCAGCAGGACGGTCTGGTTAAAATTCTTGAAAAAAGAGGAATTATTGTTGACCGGGTCTTCTCGCACCCCTTCATGAAAGACGACAGAGGCTTCACCACTCCCGACTGGACCCAGGGCAAGTGCCCGGGCGTGAACAACCCCAGAGACGCATTCCTGCCCATCGGCAATGAAATCATGGAAGCGCCGATGTCGCGCCGTTCCCGTTACTATGAATATCTGGCCATGCGCCCGCTGTTCGAACAGTGGGTTAAGGAAGACCCCGAGTTTCTGTGGACTTCCGCCCCCAGGCCCAGAATGACCGATGAATCATACAAACATAACTATTACTGGCAATTTGAGGAGGAATGGAGCGACGAAGTCAAAACAAAAAAGCTGTTTGACTGGGACTTTCACCTTACCGAAAAAGAGCCCATGTGGGACGCCGCCGACTGCTGCCGGGCCGGCAAGGACTATTTCTGGTACTGCTCTTCCACCACCAACCGCGTCGGCATGGAATGGATCAGGCGTTATTTGGCGACCCGCGGCATCAGACTGCATCCGGTAGTGCTCGACACCACCCAGGTTCCTTACTACCACCCCTGGCACATTGACGCCGGCTGGCTCATGCTTCGCCCCGGGCTGATGATGCTCGCAAACAAAAAACACATCCACAACAAGGAGTTAGTTGACCTGTTCAAAAAAAACGACTGGGAAATCGTCCGCTCCGCCGACCCTGTGTATGACTGGCAAGACAAACTCACCATGTGCAGCACTCCTAAAGGACAAGGGATGAACGGACCCAACTGGGTCGCCGCCAACATCCTTTCCCTGGACCCGAACACCATTGCCATAAGCCACCTGGAAACCAAGCTTATGGACCAGTTCGACAAGATGGGATTTGAGGTGGTCGGCGTGCCCTATGAAAAGGTATACCGTTTCGGCGGCATGATTCACTGCAACACCCTTGATGTATATCGCGAGGGCGGGCTGGAAGATTATTTCCCGAATCAATAGCCCTTCCCGCGGCTATGCCCAAACGTATACCTGCAAGCAGGCGCATCCGGCCTGCGCATAGATGCGCCGCATTAAAATTGTATCCACAGATACAATGCGACTGTTGCGGCAAATCCCTTTCCCCTTCCCGATCAAGAAGGGGAAAGGGATAGACTCCCGAAAATAATCTTAACTTCCCAGGGGAGCGTTTATGAAAAAAATAATCTTCTTCGCCGTTATTGCCTTTTGCTTTTGTTTGTTGCCGGGCGGATTCGCCCTGGCCGAGGAGCAAACCTATAATCTGAAATTGCAGACCTATCATCCGCCGTCGCTGTTGGGTTCTCTGAAAACTTTCGCCAAAGACGTGGAAACCGCCAGCAAAGGCCGCGTCAAGGTGCAGATTTTCGCCGGGGGCGAATTGGTGGACGGCCCCAACATACTTAAAGCCGTGGGCACGGGCACCGTTGACCTTGCCAACGGCGTGGGCGGCTATTATTCCGAACTGACCATCGGCAATATTGAAACCGGCCTGCCCCAGGCCTGGGCTTCGCCCCAGGAAGCGCAAATGATTTTCGACAA
>CBDTYX010000283.1:0-2637 GCA_965364745.1 uncultured Desulfovibrionaceae bacterium
GAAGTCACCGCGCCGGTAACGATGTGCACCTTAACTTCCAGGCGTACGGCATCCATGCCTACCGGATCAATGATGCCGCGCTGGTCGTTGACGATATACTCCTGCGGCAGGGCGTGGATAACCTCGCGGTCCAACGGAATGGCCACGGCCTTGGCCGCTTCCAAAACACGCTCCAGGTCGCGCTCCGTGACCTCATGCCCTTTGACCGCGATAACCCCGTGGCTGTTGAAGCCCTTGATGTGGCTGCCCGCTATCCCGGCGTACACGGAGCGAATTTCGCATCCGGCCATAAGTTCGGCGTCAGCCAGGGCCTTTTGAATGCCCTGCACGGTCTGATCGATATTGACCACCACGCCCTTACGCAAACCTGTGGACGCGCTGGTGCCTATGCCCACCACATCCACGCCGTCGTCGGTGACTTCACCGACCACCACGCAAATTTTGGTAGTGCCGACATCAAGACCCACCACTAAATCTGATTTAGACATATCTTTTCTCCGCTCGCTCCATTGCTGTCAATCAGAGCAAAAAATAATTTTATATATCTTGCAAAGCTTCTACGCCGGGCAAACGAAAAAATGCAAGCCCGGCCCGCCTTTTACCCTTACTTTTAACTTCGCTTCTTATCCAGCTTTACAAATACCTGGTTGCCGTAAGCGCTGATCTGCCTGGCGCGGGCGAGCTCCCCTCTGCGGTTCAAATCCCGCAGCACCAACGACAGCCGCACCAGGTTATTGGAAAAATCGTCAGCCCCCAGCCCCAGGTGCAGATTGCTCTCTTCCAGAAATATTTCCAAACCCCCGGAGCGGGTGAGTTTGAGCCAGGACGCCGACTGCACCGACAGCGGCAAGCCCGACCGATCGAATACGTTGAGCATTTCCGGCAAACGCTCGCAAAATATTTCGCCGCATTTTTCTATCTCCAGCACCGGCAGCGACTGCGCGGCCACATTGCCCACCGGGACTATGGGCTGACCGTACTGGTCGGCATAGCAGATTACCCCGCCTTCTAAAATCCAAAACTTCGGAATGCGCTCCTGAACGATAATTTCCAAAATGTCCGGCAGCACCCGCTTAACCGACACACGCTCCAGCCAGGGATTTTTCGCCAACGCAGCCTCCACTTCCTCTATGGAAATGGAAATATTATTTTGCCCGATAGCCACTCCGGATGTGATTAGTATTTCTTCTTCAGTTACATTGTTATTGCCGGAAATGTCAATGCGGTTAATTAAAAAGTAATCGCTTGATATCACCCTATTATATATATCTATAGAAAACTTGACCGTATAAAATGAAATTAATCCAAATATACATAAGATTAATAATATCTTAAAAGTACGCCAGATGGGAAGTTTGCGCCTATGTTTATTTTCAATAACTTTGTTTTTGCGCATTTTATTGGCATAATTATTGCTAATCTGCCTTCTATTACTATAAGTTCTCATCCGTAGCCTTTACTTACCATTCAAATTTATATCCAAAGTTATCATAATACAGTTTAAATTGATTCAGGCAAAAGAATCTTTGCCTGCTCACTACTTCCATATTCAAGATTAATTAAAAGTTGGCATGTAAATATGAAAGCATTCTATCGCTGACTCGCCTGCCTCTAAATCCGGATTTATCCAGCAACTTGCCGGCTAATGCCCCTCAAGGTACTGCTGGCCCACTGTCCAGATATTGCCCGCGCCCAAAGTGATGAATATATCGCCCGCCTGAAGCAGGCCGGGCAGAGCCGCGCTGATAGCCGCAAAATCTTGAAAATAGGCCACATCTGTATTGGACACCTGCTTAATGCCCTGGGCCAGGCTCTGGCCGCTCACACCCGGAATGGGCGATTCCGAAGCCGGATAAATTTCCGTGAGCAGCAATTTATCCACATTGCCGAACACTTTACAAAAATCGCCGAACAGGGCTTGGGTGCGCGTGAAGCGGTGCGGCTGGAAAGCCACTACCAGCCGACGATCGGGGAACACCTGGCGGGCTGTGGCCAGGGTGGCCGCAATTTCGGCCGGGTGGTGCCCGTAGTCATCAATCACTGTCACCCCGCCGCGCTCGCCCTTGCGTTCAAAGCGGCGGCCCACACCGTTAAATTTGGCCAGGCCGCTGATGCAGTCTTCGGCAGAAATGCCGGTCTCCAGGCCTACTCCGATGGCGGCCATGGCATTTAAAATGTTGTGCCGGCCTGGCTGGAAGAGCTCCACTGTGCCCAAAAGTTCGTCCTGCACAAAAACGCGAAAGACGCTGCTTTCGCCTTCGCTTAAAATCTTGGCCCGAATCTGGTTGCCTTTGCCGAGGCCATAGGTGATAACCCTGCGTTTGATGTGCGGCAAAATGCGCTGCACGCCGGGGTCATCGCCGCAAACCACGTTGAGGCCGTAAAAAGGCACGGCGTTGGCGAATTGAATGAAGGCCGTGTCAATGGCTTCGATGTTGTTATAGTGATCCACATGATCCAAATCCACATTGGTGATGATATTGACGATGGAGAACAGACACAAAAAAGAGCCGTCGGATTCATCGGCCTCGGCCAGCAGATACTTGCCCTCGCCCAGGCGCGCGTTGGCGCCGTAAGAATTAAGACGGCCGCCGATGATTACCGTGGCGTCGAGGCCCGCTTCGTCAAAAATTGAGG
>CBDTYX010000284.1:0-2637 GCA_965364745.1 uncultured Desulfovibrionaceae bacterium
TCCCTCAAACTCCCTCCCTTCCTGAACCCTTATTGGGGGAGTTGTCCGTAAATTCTCCAAATTACATACAAGCGCAGCAGTATTCGCTATATTCTCTCCACGCAGGCTTTGCCGTGGCTCAGGTCCGTCAAAAATTGCGCGAAGCTTTCTGCGCGTTCTTCCGGCAGTTCCACGCAAAAACCGGCCGTGTCTGTGAATGCTTCCTCGATGATCACGGCCTCAAAGCCTTCCAGGGCGCGCTTGAACTGGGTGATCAGCGTGTAATCCAGGCTGAGTTTTAACCGGGCCGGAGTGATTTTTTCCCGCAGGGGCGTAGCCTCCAGGCCTAAGACCGTTGCGCCGGAATACGCGCGCACCAGCCCGCCGGAACCTAACTTCACCCCGCCGAAATAACGGGTGACCACCACGGCCGCCTCACCAATGCCGCTGTGCAAGAGGGCATTGAGCATGGGGCGCCCGGCCGTGCCGTGCGGCTCGCCGTCATCGGAAAAGCCCACGGCGGCCGTATCGCCGGGCGGTCCGGCCGCGTAGGCCCAACAATTGTGCGTGGCGTCGGAAAATTCCGCCTTT
Organism: uncultured Desulfovibrionaceae bacterium; assembly: GCA_965364745.1. GTDB lineage: Bacteria > Desulfobacterota > Desulfovibrionia > Desulfovibrionales > Desulfovibrionaceae > JAVBRZ01. Next base: position 571 of record CBDTYX010000284.1, read on the forward strand.
ATGGCGCCAATAAACGCTTTGGCCGCACCCACATCCGGCGCCCAGGCCACCGTGGCGATAAAACGGCTGCGCTTGATGATTTCTTCGCTGCGATGCTGCCCCGGCTGGGGGATGTTATAGCGGCTGGACATCCGGCATTTATACCGCAAAAAATAAGCCCTTCCAAGAGGGCTTCTCAGCGTGCTGTCGGAACCGCCCCTCACCAGCAAATAAAACAACCATAAAAAACTCGCCCCCGGTGCACCGCTGAAGCCAAGCTCCAGCATCCAGTACGCCCTCGCCACCAATACGGGTTGGGGGGGGCCGAAGGAACGGGAACCCGCCTCCGGAGGTGCAAGCAAAAGCGCAGCGCGGCCGTTTGGTGAGCCTCCAGCGGCGCGAAGTGAAGCGAAGTGCGGCCGTTGTCTGAGCACGCAAGCAAGCGAAGACTACGGATGAGATCCGCAGGACGTCAGCGTAAGCAGGCGAACCTTACGGCTGAGGACAGCAGCGATAATGGGTATTGCTTTTTGTTGTCCCCGCTCCCCCGACGTCTACGTCCGCCCTACCCCAGCCCGTCCACTCCCGCGGCTTTAACGCCGCAGGCCGGGCAGGCCAGACCGCGGCCGAGCATTTGAATGTGGTAGCCCTGTCTGGCGATAATCGTTGTGCCGCAGGCCGGGCAATGGGTATCGCTCCACTGCGGGCTGTGAATATTGCCCACATAGACATACTCAAGACCGGCCTCTTTACCGATGCGCGCGGCCCTTTCCAAGGTTTCCAGTGGTGTGGGCGGATTTTTCAGCTGATAGGCGGGGTGATAGCGAGAAATATGCCAGGGCACGTGCTTGCCCAGGTCCTTGACTATGAACTCCGTCAGTTGCTGCAATTCATCGGGCGAATCATTCTCGCCGGGAATGAGCAAGGTAGTGATCTCCACCCACCAGCCCATGCCCACGGCCTCACGCAGGGTGTCCAGCACCGGGGAAAGCCGCGCCCCGCACAAGCGCTCGTAAAATGAATTGGAAAAAGCCTTGAGGTCAAAATTCACGCCGTGAATGACATCGGCCAGGGCTTTTAAGCAATGCCGGCTCTGATAGCCGTTGGAAACCATAATGTTTTTCAGGCCCTGGTCCGCGGCCAATCTGGCGGTGGGCAGCATAAGCTCAAAAAAAATGGTGGGTTCGGAATAGGTATAGGAAATGCTGGCCGCGCCTGAGGCTTGAGCGCCCTCGACCAGAGTCGCGGGATTTGTGCGATGCCCGCGCACAATATGATTTTGCTTTATGCCGTGGGCCAGATCATGATTTTGACAAAACCGGCAGCGCATATTGCAACCCTGCGTGCCCAGGGAATAGGTCAGGCTGCCCGGCAAAAAATGGTACAGCGGCTTCTTTTCCACAGGGTCCAGGTTCAGGGCCGCCACCTGATCATCAACCACGGTATACAGCACCCCGCCTTGATTGACGCGCACGCCGCACCCCCCCCAGACGCCGGGTTCCAGACGGCAAAACTGCCTGCATAGTAGGCACTGCACGGCTCCGCCCGCGCCGTCAGCCGGAAACGTAAAGCCGTTTTCTTCCAGCGGAGCGCCCCGTCTCGCAACCGCCTCTTTGCCGCTCCTCTCGCTATCCGCCCCAGTGCTGCCGGCCGGGCGCCACAACAATGCCTCGCGCATCCGCTGATCCTTTACCCCTTAAGGATGAGGCCTGCCGCTAAACGGCCGGCGCGGCACTTCCTGGGGGAATTCCGGGTTATAATTATACTCGTGCAGCTGGTTCACGCCGTCCCTGGGCTGGCGATGCGGGTGCGGGCCGGGACCGGGGTAAGGATTGGGCGGCATGGGCGGCCTCGGCTGGAAAGGAACAATGGGTTCTATCTGCGGAGCAATGAGCAGGCCGTCTTCATAATGCCCCACGCCGCCGCTCTGAGGGCGGGGGCGGCCGGTGCTCATCACCGAATCGCCTTCTTCGTTGGTTCCGATAAAAGCGCCGTCCTGGTCTTCGCCGGACTGTTGCTGCCCGCCGTCTTCCAGTACTCTGTTCAGCCGCGATTCCACCTCGTCTCCGGGAAAGCCCTCCTGGGCCG
>CBDTYX010000285.1:0-2633 GCA_965364745.1 uncultured Desulfovibrionaceae bacterium
GGATCAGGGGTCAGCGCGTAAATGGGCTGTCTGGGCTGGCGGGCGGAAATCAGGTGGGCCGAGGCGCCGGTCAGACTGTGCGCGACCAGAGCCTGCGCGTCGGTTTTATCGGCCAAAAGGCAGGCCGAATAAGCCAGAAAATCGGCGACGCCTTTTTCACGGGGCGGCTCCAGTGAGGAGGCGCGCCCCAGAAGCAGAACTTCGGCTTCTTTGATGATGCGGGCCATGAACTGCACGGTTTCCACCGGGTAATTGCCCATGGCCGTTTCTTCTGAAAGCATGAGGCAGTCGGCGCCGTCAAGCACGGCATTGGCCACATCCGTGGTTTCCGCCCTGGTGGGCGAAGGGTTGTGCACCATGGACAGGAGCATCTGCGTGGCCACAATCACGGGTTTTGAGGCCTGGTTGCAAGCCTGGATAATCCGCTTTTGCATGGCCGGAAGTTCCGGCAGGGGGCACTCCACGCCCAAATCTCCCCTGGCCACCATAACCGCATCGGTCACGGCCAAAATGGCGTCCAGGCGATCCACGGCGGTTTGGCGCTCCAGCTTGGCCACGACCGGCACATTGCGCCCGTGCTTGCGAATAATGGTTTTGGCTTCCAAAATGTCTTCCGGGGTCTGGACATAGGAAAGCGCCACGGCATCCACTCCTATGGCCAGGCCGTCGATGAGATCCTGGCGGTCTTTTTCGGTGAGGGCCGGCAGTTTTATGGCTTTGCCGGGCAGGGCCAGCCCTTTTCGCGAGGTAATGATGCCGTCGTTTTGCGCTTTAAGTTCGAACAGACCCGGGTCGAGTTTGGCGGTGACAATAAATTCAAGCGCGCCGTCGGCCATAACTACGCGGTCGTTTACCTCCAGGCTGTCCATAACCGGCTGGTGCTCAAAAGGAATAAAGGGCAGATGCGCATCGTCAGGGTCATTTTGCTCTCTGACGGCTTCTGCCCGGGGCAGACCCAGGCGCACCCGATCTCCGGCGAGCACGTTGAGCGTGTCGCCGTTAAGGCTGCCGATGCGGATCTTGGGCCCGGACAGGTCTTGCAGAATAGTGATGACAAAATTGCCTTCTTGTTCCAGTTCGCGCAGATTTTTGATGATCTCGGTAAATTGGGAGGCGTCGCCATGGGAAAAGTTGAGGCGGAAGATGCGCACTCCGGCGTGGATGAGGCGGTTCAGCTTGTCGCGCGACGATGACGCCGGGCCTACAGTAGCAATGATTTTTGTGTTCATAATTTATCCGCCTGGTTTGAGATTGACGACGCGGGGCAGTTTTTCGGAATAAAAGCAATGAATTCCGGAAATTATATTTTGATATGTATATCATTTTAATAGGTGATGTCTATCCCGCGTTTATTTGTGCTCCCGGCTCGGAAAAATATAATCAAATATTACTTTTTTGCGAATATTTCTCCTTTATTATCCCATATGTCATTCGGCGCCGCGGGTATTCAATTAGCAGCGGCTTTTCGGATTTTTGCTGACGCCATTTAAATTTTGGATAGATCGGCGATTTTTTGCCGGACATCTTGGAAGCCATAAAAATTTGCGCCTTCATCGATATTTTCTTGAAATATTCTAGAGAAAAAAGTTAATGTAAACTTGACAGCTCTTGGCTTTCATGGGATATGGTGGTAAACAGTGGTAGGAAGTGGTAAGTATATGTTGTTTAGGGGAAATTCATCTCGCGCAGTGGACGTCAAAGGACGGCTGATGCTGCCTCCCGCCTTCAGGGAGATTTTGGATTTGCGGAGCAAGTCCGGCGGGTTTGTGCTGACCACTTACGATGGCTGCCTAGTGGGCTATCCCTTGCCTGACTGGCAAGAGCTTGAGGAAAAGCTGGCCCTTTTGCGCACCACCTCGCGCAAAGTGCGCGACTTCAAGCGCCTGGTGCTTGGCGGGGCTGAGGAAATGACGCCCGACAGCCACGGGCGGGTGCTTTTGTCCAAAGCCCATCTCGGCTATGCAGGCATACGCCGCGAGGCTGTGCTCGTGGGCCAGGGACGGAAGTTCGAACTTTGGGATAAGGACAGTTTCGCCGCGGTTATCGGGCAAAACTTTGATGACCTGGCCGATGAACTGGCCGACAGCGGCATTGATTTTCCCATTTAAACATATGCGGAGGGCGTTCGGCATATTGCAAGCGCAGGGGAAGTCAAGCCGCCCGCATGGAGCCGGATGATGCACGCCCATGTGCCGGTTTTGCTTGCTGAGGTGCTGGAATATTTGCAACCCAAAGGGGGGGGTCTTTATCTGGATGGCACCGTGGGGCTGGGCGGTCATAGCCGCGCAATTATGGAGCGCTGCCGGGGTGAAGCCCGGCTTTTGGGCGTGGACCGGGATGCGGAGGCCCTGCAGTTGGCCCGCGCCAATTTGACGCCGTTTGCGGAGCGGGTGGAATTGCGGCAAGGCCTGTATTCCCGGTTTGATGTCTACATGGATGAATTGGGCTGGCCGGCCTTGGACGGCGCGCTTATAGATATCGGCGTCTCATCTCTGCAACTGGATGCCGGTGCGCGTGGTTTCAGCTTTGTGCATGATGGGCCGCTGGACATGCGCATGTCGCCGCAGGATGGGGGTCTTTCCGCCAGAGACTTGATTAATACGGCCGATGTGCAGGAGTTGCAGCGCATAATT
>CBDTYX010000286.1:0-2627 GCA_965364745.1 uncultured Desulfovibrionaceae bacterium
GCCCCGGCTTAAATCGGGGCACTGCCTTGAGGCGAACCTCAGGCAGACGTGTGATATACTCGCTCCCCCTAAAGTCGTCAAGGGGAAAATTGTTGTTTGAGAAGTTTTTTTTTACTATTTGAGAAATTTTCTCCTGCTCCAGTCAAACGCGAACGGCCCCGGCAAACATCTGCCGGGGCCGTTCTTTCGGTGAATTAACTTAACCTGGACTCAAAATTTGTCCACCCGCAATAAGGGCTAAGGAGGGGTGGGCTCACCTCCCCCGGTTCTCCGCAACTTCTTGGACTTTTCCTAACCCCGCTTGCTGATGATTTCCTCGGCAAGGGAGGCGGGCACGCGTTCATAGTGGTCAAACTGCATGGTGAAGTTGGCGCGGCCCTGGGTTTTGGAGCGCACGTCCATGGCGTAGCCGAACATGGAAGACAGGGGCACAAAGGCGCGCACGGCCTGGGAGCCGGCTCTGGCGTCCATGCCCTGCACTTTGCCGCGGCGGCCGGTCAGATCGCCCATGACTTCGCCCAGATATTCATCGGGGGTAACCACTTCCAGGTCCATGATCGGCTCGAGCAGAATGGGCGCGGCCTGACGCATGGCTTCTTTAATGGCGATGGAGCCGCACACGTAGAAGGCCTGTTCGGACGAGTCCACTTCGTGGAAGGAACCGAAGACCAGGGTGACCTTGATGTCGACCACGGGGTAGCCGGCGGCCACGCCGCTCTTGAGCGCGTCTTGAATGCCTTTGTCGATGGGCGCAATGTATTCTTTGGGAATCACGCCGCCGGTAATGGCATTGACGAATTCATAGCCCTTTTCGGGGTTGGGTTCGATTTCCAGCACGCAATGGGCATACTGGCCGCGGCCGCCCGACTGCTTGACGTGCTTGGTGTCGGTCTTGGCCGGCTTGGTGATGGTTTCGCGGTAGGCCACCTGGGGCTTGCCCACGTTGGCGTCCACGGAAAACTCTCGGGTCAGGCGGTCCACAATGATTTCCAGGTGCAATTCTCCCATGCCCGAAATCAGGGTCTGCCCGGTTTCTTCATCGCCCTTGACCCGGAAGGACGGGTCTTCCTTGGCCAGCTTGGCGAGAGCCGCGGACAGAGCGTCGCGGTCGGCCTTGGTCTTGGGCTCGATGGCCACTTCAATGACCGGCTCGGGAATTTCCAGAGTTTCCAGGGCCACCGGACGTTTTTCATCGCACAGGGTATCGCCGGTGGAGGCCTGCTTGAGGCCCACCAGGGCGATAATGTCGCCGGCGCCTGCCCACTTGATTTCTTCACGCTTGTTGGCGTGCATGCGCAGGAGGCGGCCGATGCGTTCTTTTTTGCCGGTGCTGGAGTTAAGCACGGTCATGCCCGACTCAATGAAGCCGGAGTAAATGCGGAAGAAGTAGAGGTGCCCGATGTACGGGTCGGAGAACAGCTTGAACACGAGGCCGGCCAAGGGCTGGCCGTCATCGCAGTTGCAGACGATAGCCTTTTCCTTGTCGTCGGGGTCATGCCCCACCATCTGCTCAATATCCAGAGGCGAGGGCAAATAGTCGACCACAGCGTCCAAAAGAGGCTGCACGCCCACGTTTTTAAAAGCCGAACCGCAAAGCACGGGCACAATGTGCTGGGCAATGGTGGCTTTGCGCACGCAATCCTTAATTTCCTTTTCGCTCAGCTCTTCGCCGCCCAGGTATTTTTCGAGCAGGGCTTCGTCTTCCTCGGCCACGGCTTCCAGCATTTCCAGGCGCTTTTCCTCAAAAAGATCTTTGAGTTCCGCCGGAATTTCCTTTTCGGTCGCTTCTTTGGTGGCGGCGGACTTGTCGAAATACAGGGCTTTGCCGGAAATCAGGTCGACCACGCCTTCAAAAAATTCTTCGCCGCCGATGGGAATCTGCAAGGCCACGGGCTTGGCCTTGAGGCGCTCGGCGATCATGTTCACGCAACGGAAAAAATCGGAACCGATGCGGTCCATCTTGTTCACAAAGCAGATACGGGGCACGCCGTAGCGGTTGGCCTGGCGCCACACGGTTTCCGACTGCGGCTCAACACCGGCCACCGCGTCAAACACGGCCACGGCGCCGTCGAGCACACGCAGGGAGCGCTCCACTTCCATGGTGAAGTCCACGTGGCCGGGAGTGTCAATAATATTGATGCTGTGCTCCCGCCAGGCGCAGGTGGTGGCGGCGGAGGTAATGGTGATGCCCCGCTCCTGTTCCTGTTCCATCCAGTCCATGGTGGCGGCGCCGTCGTGGGTTTCGCCCAGTTTATGCGTTACCCCGGTGTAATAAAGGATACGCTCGGTGACCGTGGTTTTGCCGGCATCGATGTGAGCCATGATACCGATGTTTCTCTGCATGGGAATTTCTACGGTTCGCGACACAAATTTTCTCCAATCGTTACAGCATTTTGCCGATATGCTCTTAACAAGCTAAATCGGTTTTAATTGCAAAAGCAAAACCGCCCAAAACGATTTTGCTTTGCCGGCCGGGCTGCCGATGCGGCTTACCGGGCCTATCCGAAAAGCGCGCCCGAGGGGCGCGCCCTTTCGGCATAATTTCTACTTCCCGCCCAAAGTCGCGGGAACAACTAAAAAAGATCTACCAGCGATAATGGGCGAAGGCTTTGTTGGCTTCGGCCATG
>CBDTYX010000287.1:0-2627 GCA_965364745.1 uncultured Desulfovibrionaceae bacterium
GTCCTTGACCAGCAGCGCGCCCACCACCGGATTGGGGCAGGTGTCGCCCCGGGCGGTTTCCGCCAGGGCCAGGGCCCTGCGCATGAACGGATAGTAGGGGTGATTTGTGTGCATGGGGGTAGTGAAGCCTCCGGCGGCCCGGAGAGGGCTGCTCGCCCCCTCCGGGACCTCCCCGCGCCAGGGGCTCGCCCCTGGACCCTTATTGAAAATTTGGCGTTCTGCGGGTTACGCAAAAACGGCAACGCGATAAGCTGATAACAAAAGGGAGCCCTTAAGGCTCCCTTTTGCTCGCTTTGCGTTTCTTTTACCTGCGTTCACCGAAGATGCGCAGGAGCATGATGAACAGGTTGATGAAATCCAGATACAGGGTCAATGCGCCCATGATCGTGCCCCGGCGCACGGCTTCGGGGTCGTCGGCGGGCACGGATTCGCCCATGACGCGCAGGCGCTGGGTGTCGTAAGCGGTCAGGCCCACAAACACGATGACGCCCACATAGCTGATGACCATGTAGACCATGGGGTTTTGCAGGAACAGGTTGACGATGGAGGCGATAATGATGCCGATGAGGCCCATCATCATAAAACCGCCCACGCCGGTAAGATCGCGCTTGGTGATCATGCCGTACAGGCTGGTGGCCCCGAAGGTGCCCGCGGTGATGAAGAACACCGTGGCGATGGAGGGCATGGTGTAGGCCATAAGAAACACCGAGAAGGTGGCTCCGTTCAGGGCGCTGTAAATCATAAACAGCATGGTGGCCGTGGCCCCGGACAGGCGCTGAATTCTGGCGCTCAAGTAAAACACAAGACCCAGTTCGGCCACAATGAAGCCGATGAATATCAGTTGATTGCCGAAAACAATTCGGCTCATGGTGGGCGAGTTATATACCAGCCAGGCCACAAGGCCGGTCAGGGCGAGCCCGGCGGTCATCCACCAGTAGACGCCGCGCAGAAAAGTATTGACCAGCACCGCTTTTGCGGCGGTGGGGTTGCTCACGTTATAGTCGGTGCGTTCCTGAAAATTCTGCATATATCCTCCTGGAAAGCAGATGCGTTTTACGGGCGCAAAAGCCCGAAACCCGTCAGTCGTTTTCTACACAACTTATTTAATAACCTTGCACTCATAATTATGCAAGGCCGAAAAATCGTTTTTCACGCGCTCTTCCTGGGTTATTTGTCGCAGAGCCTGAAATGTTGCTCACGCCGTGCCGGATACCAGATGCCCGGTCCGGGACGCGGAAAAAGCGGCGCGATCGGCCTCAAGATAGGCCGCGAGGGCCTTGCGTGCCTGCGCGGCGCTTGCGGCCGGATAGGACTTTTCAGCTTCTACGCTCGCGTTCCGGCTGATTTCCGTGCGGGAAGAAACGTATGCTTGCGCCCGCCGCACCCGGCCGTCCGCGCCATAAGTCAAATTTTCCAGTGCGCTCGCAGCTTGCGCGGCAAGATCCGCAAGCGCACCTCCCGAATAAGAACCCGCCGGGGCAACCGCCGGGTCGGTTTCTGTGGGCGGGGCAAGGAGCAGGTCCGCCCGCGCGGCTTCGGTTTGCAGGGCCTCGGCGAAATTGAATCGCCTCACTCTGCCGAGCTGCGCAGCGGCCGCCCTGGCCAGGGAGCTTAAGTCAACGCTCTCTTCTTCCTCATAGCGCAAGGTGAATGGCCCCAAGGAAAAAGAGCGTTCTTTGCGTTCCGTGGCCGCAGCCGGAAGCGCAGCGGACGCCGTATTGCGCTGCTGCTCTTCATAGGCGGCCATGCCGCCGCTTGCAACCCCGACGGGGAATATGCGTGCTGCCATATTATTTAATTAAGCAAGGTCGGCGGCCAAGTCAATGCGCCCTGTGCATTTACGCTTTAAGATTGTCTGTTGACGCTCGGCAAAGCCGCCTGGCGGCAATCACGCGGGGCAACTCCCAATCGGCGATTTTTCGCAATACCCAAATATTTATCTTCGCCGGTAAGCGGGCGCGGGGCTACGCAATGCATCAGCTCTACTTACAGCAGTCCGGAGCAATTCACACTTGATAAACCGCTCCACGCGCCGAAACCTCATTTTCACGCGCCCCCGCCGCCCGGACTTTCTTCTGCGGGCGCCGCCTGCGTTTCTTTTTTTCTGCGGGTAAACAGCCTGGTGATTTGCACGAAGAAAATGGGCGTGTAATAAATGCCCAGGGCCGTGGCCGAAAGCACGCCCGCGGCCACGGCGGTGCCGATGGCGTTTTGCCCGCCGGAACCGGCGCCCGTGCTGAGGACCAGGGGCAGCACCCCCAGAATAAAGGCCAGGGAGGTCATGATAATGGGCCTGAAACGCATGCGCACCGCGTGCAGCGTAGCCTCCACCAGTTCCTGCCCTTCTTCTTCCAGCTCTTTGGCAAACTCCACTATAAGAATGGCGTTCTTTGCGGAAAGGCCAATAGTGGTCAGCAAGCCCACCTGGAAGTAAACATCGTTGTTCAGACCGCGCAGGTATGCGCCGGTCAGGGCGCCCATAACGCCTATAGGCACCACCAGCATGACTGCGAAGGGAATGGACCAGCTTTCATACAAGGCGGCAAGACACAGGAAAACTATGGCCATGGAAAGCGCATACAAGGCCGGAGCCTGATCGCCGGAAAGCCTTTCCTGGTATGAAAGAG
>CBDTYX010000288.1:0-2596 GCA_965364745.1 uncultured Desulfovibrionaceae bacterium
CCGGCCGCAGCCAGCGAATCAGTCCATTCCTCTCTTCTTCCACCCGCTCGGCATTAAGCGCCACCAGGCGGGCCAAAATTTCCTCGTCCGGCAAATCAACCGGCCAGCCGTAAGCTTCGGCCACGGCCGCGTCCAACTCGTCGTGCAACTCGCGCAACACGGTCACCAGACCCTGTTCGTGGATGATTTTTTCCTTGGCCGTCAGTTCCCGGCCAGCGCGCAAGGCCTCAAGCACGTTATACATGCCGGTCATGGTCAGCTCAGGATAAAGCTCCTGCCTGGCTTTACGGTGAACGTCGAGTTTTTCTCCCAGGTCGCGGATGCGGGCTTGCTGGGCGGTGGTTGCGGCTGGGAATGGAAAAGAATCGAAGCAAAGAGACTTATTGTAAGTCGGATCATTCCCAACCCCTATATATGAACAAACAGCTAAAGACCACGATAAATGAAATTTACTTGATAAAATACCCAAGTAATATGCATCATCACTGGCAACCGCGATTAGTTTCTGATCAGGCAAAATATCAGTGCTGAGAAAGGTAAACAACCTATGCTTTGCTACCATGGGAGTTACAAGATATCGTGTCAGCCCTGCAAGCGCAGGACGAAATGTTTTGCGCGGTTCTCCAAAAATCCACCAAAATTTTCTATGCCTATCACGTCGATCCTGATCCCGAACCGGCTTAACACGAGTGAGAATCCATTGATAAACTTCGGGAAAGTACTCGCGAACTTCTTCAATACTTAACCCAAACAAGTCAATAATCATTACTCCACGTGGCTTATCCATAATGTCTTTGCCGTTTCTAAAGAGCCGTATATGCCCTTCAAGCCTGGGAATACGACCGAGCCCCAATTGGGCGGCTTCCTGAGGCGAAACAATAAATCCCTGGGCATGTAACATCATGCCAACGCAACTAATATCTTCGTTGGCCTTAAGTTTTTTTGCCTGTAAAACATCTACGCCCTGCCGCAAATCTGCATAAATCTTTCCTGCTGTTTCCTTTAGTTCAACAAAATGCTTTTCCCCGTTTCTTCCGCTTCCCATCAGTATTGTCGCTAAAATACCGCTTTCAATATCCTTTGCCCCTACAGTCATGGCAATACGCACGGAAGCTCCATCAGTAGCATCTACCCATGGGTGATCAGGAACGGCATATGCCAAGGACAACGGAGGCTTCTGATCAAGGTGCAACTTAACCACACGGCGGTTAAACACTTGGTTGATGCTGTTTGTTGTAATAAACCCAAAACGATGCACATCTCCATTCTGTACCAGCAACGCGGCTTTATGCCACCAATACATAACAAAGTCACAGGATTCAGGGAGTTGAAAATAGGTTGCTCTTAATGCCTCGGTATAGCCCCCTCCCAAAACAAGCCGCATACGCTTATCCCCACCAAACGGCGGATTGCCCACAATAAAGTCCGCCTTGGGCCACTCGGCCGCCTGCACACCCTCATAAACCATATCCGCTGTGGTAGCGGCTTCATCCGGCACCTGTCGTCCGGTGGCGGGGTCTGTCTTATAAGTTTCACCGTCCCAGCGGGTTATAGCTTTACCGTCTTTGTCCGTCGCGTATTTCCACGATTTCCAGGTAAGCAGGGCGTCCCGGCACTGAATGTTGTTGAATTTTTTAATAACCGGCTCTGGCGGATTTACGTTGCCATGAGTGCGGAAGTGCCATTGCAAATAGCCTATCCAGAGCACCATTTCCGCGATATGCGCGGCGCGGACATTGATTTCCAGGCCGAGAAATTGATGCGGGTCCACTTCCAGCATAGAGTGCTGGTCGTCGCCATAGTGGGTGAGCTTTTGCAGCACCTCGCCTTCCAAGCGCTTCATGTGCTCCAGGGTGACATAGAGAAAGTTTCCCGACCCGCAAGCCGGATCGAGCACGCGCACGGAGAGAAGGCGCTTATGAAAAGCCTTTAACGCGGCCACAGCTTCTTTCAGCTTGCCCTGTTCGGCCAGTACAGAGGCGCCGGCTTGCGCCGCCACCCATTCTTCGCGCAGGGGCTGAATAACTGTAGGCATGACCAGCCGCTCCACATAGGCGCGTGGCGTATAGTGCGCGCCCAGCTTATGACGCTCTTTGGGGTTTAAAGCGCGCTCCACCAGGGTGCCGAAAATAGCCGGTTCCACTTCCTTCCAGTCCGCTTTGGCCGCTTCCAGCAAAATGCCGATGTGACGCTGCTCCAGGGACAGCACTTCAGGATCCGCAAAAATGCTGCCGTTAAAACGCAGCAGTTGTCTTTTCAAGTTGATGGAAACGCTGCCTTCATTCATGGCCCGCCAAAGATCGGTGAGCAAAAAAGACAAAAGCTTCTGGTCAAACAGGCACTCCTGCATAATATTTTCAAAAGCGCCGGCTGGAATCAGGCCCACGTCTTCGGCAAACATGGAAAAAATGCAGCGCATCAAAAACTGTGAAGTCTTTTCCGGAGAGTGCCCGTCGGCCTCCAGCAAACGGGCCAATTCAGCCAAATGCGCGGCCACTTCTTCAGTAACGCGCGCGGCCCGCAAGGCCGGGTCAAGAGACAGCGGATCATTCCAAAGCGCGCGGAAGAAATCCTGCACTTCTTGTTTTTCAAGATC
>CBDTYX010000289.1:0-2595 GCA_965364745.1 uncultured Desulfovibrionaceae bacterium
CCTTGCGGCCATTTTCGGCCTGCTGCCCCGGGTGACTTTAGCCAGCCTTCTGGCTTACAGCGTCTCCCAATACTTCGATATCTGGGCCTTTTTACATATCAAAAAAGTGACCGAAGGCCGTTTTTTGTGGCTGCGCAACAACGCCAGCACCCTGGCCAGCCAGTTTCTGGACAGTCTTATTTTCTGCGGCGTGGCCTTTTACGGACTTTACCCGCTGTCCGTGGTTTTGGAAATTCTGCTTTCCACTTATGTGATCAAAGCTTTGGTCACTGTTCTGGAAACGCCTTTTATCTATGCGGCCCGAAAAGTTTATCATACCCATATAAAAGACCGGGAAACAAAGTTGTAGAGTTTGTTTTTTTGCGCCCGCACTTGACTAAACGCTTTACAACCCCCATAAACACATTGCCGGGCGTTATCTTCACAACCCCATATCCAAACCACCGGAGCCGGACCTGATATGGGGCATACCGCACAAACCGGACAACCATACTAAACTATGCTTGACGACGACCATTTATTCACTTCGTTTTTCAGCGGCGAGGCCCAGGCTTTTTTGCAACAGGCCATTGCCGCGGCCTTATCCGAGGACGGGCCGGACATCACCACTCTGGCTATTTTTGACGATTTGCGCACCATCAGCGCGGAAATTACAGCCAAAGAGCACGCTGTGGTAGCCGGGCTGCCCATTGTGCCTCTGATCCTGGAAATGACCGAAGAAACCCTGAATGCGCCGCCCCTTGCGGCCTGGGAGTGGAAAGCCCTGGTCGATGAAGGCGACAAAATTGACCCGGGTATGATCATTGGCGAGCTCTACGGCCCGGCCCGCCTGATTTTACGCGCTGAAAGGGTCATTCTTAACTTTCTGACCCATCTTTCAGGCATTGCCTCGCTTACCGCCCAATATGCGCATAAGCTGGAGGGCACGGGCGTGACCCTGCTGGATACGCGCAAGACCCTGCCCGGCCTGCGTTATCCTGAAAAATACGCCGTGCTGGTGGGCGGCGGCAGCAATCACCGCATGACTTTAAACGAACTGATGCTGCTTAAGGACAACCACATCGATGCGGCCGGCAGCATCACCCTGGCTGTGGAAAAGCTGCGCGCCGGGCATTTGCCCTGCCCGCCCATTGAAGTGGAATGCCGCACCGGCGCGGAGGTGGAAGAAGCCGTGGCCTGCAATGTTGACCGCATTATGCTCGACAACATGAGCTTGGCCCTCCTTAGCGAGGTGCTGCCGCAGATTCCGGAAAAAATCAAAGTGGAGATCAGCGGAGGCATTAATTTGAAAAATATCCGCGAATATGCCCTGGCCTCCACGGTTCGCCGGCCCGACTTCATTTCCGTGGGCCGCATCACCCATTCAGCCCCTTCGACGGATTTCAGCCTCCGCTTCAGTAAAGAATAATAAGGTTGCCGATATGAACGCCTTGCCTGTATCCCGGGAAATTATCGAACTTAAACGCCGCCTGGGCGATGATCTGTTGATTCTCGGCCATCATTACCAGGATGACCGCATTATAAGGCACGTGCATTTTTCCGGCGACTCGCTGGAGCTGGCCCGTCGGGCCGCGACTTCCCAAGGCCGGCACATCGTGTTTTGCGGCGTGCACTTTATGGCCGAATCTGCGGCCGTTCTCGCCCAAGAAGGCCAAAACGTTTACCTGCCGGACATGAGCGCCGGCTGCGTAATGGCCAATACCGCGCCGGGGCCTTTAGTGGACGCGGCGCTTCAAGCCCTGCACGCCCACGGCCGCAAAATAACCCCTCTGACTTACGTCAACTCCTCCCTGGCTGTAAAAGCGGTGTGCGGCCGTTATGACGGCGCGGTATGCACCTCGGCTAACGCCAAAGAGATGCTGGCCTGGGCTTTTAAACAAGGCGACGGCGTGCTGTTCATCCCGGACAAAAATTTGGCTCAAAATACGGCCCGGGCCATGGGTCTTGGCCCTGAAGACTGGCACATCCTGGATATGCGCGGCGGAGGGCAGGCTTTACGCGAGGGGCCCGAAGCGGCCCGCGCGGCCGGGGCACGGCTGTGCATCTGGCCGGGCTGCTGCGCCATCCATGCCCGCTTCAAACCCGCCCAGGTTTGGGAAGCCAGGCGCGCCCACCCTGACTGCACGGTGCTGGTTCACCCGGAATGCAGCCCGGAAGTAGTGGCTTTGGCTGACTTTATAGGCTCGACCTCGGCCATGATCAAAGCTGTGGACGCCGCCCCTGACGGCGCCACTCTCATTGTGGGCACGGAGTGGCACCTGGTTAACCGCCTGGCCCAACGCCATGCGGGGCGTAAAATCGTGCTGCCGCTGTTTGAAAGCATTTGCTCGGACATGAGCAAAACCACGGAAGACAAACTGCTGCATACCCTGCGCGGCATAGCGGACGGCTCTGCCGCGCCTGTGCTTGTGGACCGCGCTGAAGCGGCCCTGGCCCGAAAAACTCTGCAAACCATGCTTGCTGTTTGCCCTTAAATAAACCGGGATATATTATATGTACCTGGAATTCCTCCCCCTACTTTGTCAATTCGGGTTTCGAAAGGGGCTAAGCCCCTTCGCGGGAGGGAGTCCGGAGGGAGGGCCGCGCCCTTCCTCC
>CBDTYX010000290.1:0-2563 GCA_965364745.1 uncultured Desulfovibrionaceae bacterium
CGCTGGCCGGCCCCGGCCAGATCGTGCCCGTGGACAGCGAGCACAGTGCGCTGGCCCAGTGCCTGCGCGGCGGGCGCGCCGAGGCACAAGCTCAAGCCCAGCAGTGCGGCGCAGAAAAATATTCTCCTGGTTTGGTTAACGAGTGCCTTGAACTTACAAAGAGCCACATTCATATTTCTACCTGCCTGAGTTTACGATATTCGTATTTTAGCGCATTAAGGCGCAGGAAGTCACATTGTTTCGTATTGATTTCAAATAGTGTCTTGACAAAAGATGTCAAACCGTCAGCTTGCCTGAAAACGGGTTTAAACCTTGCCGAAAATAAATTTACCGATCATTGATTCCAGATCCAGGGCCGACTCCGTATCCGAGATCTCATCGCCGTCTTTTAAGGGATCGCCGGAACCGCCGGGGCTGAGCAAGATGTACTTGTCGCCGATAAGTCCGCTGGTGCGTACCGAAGCCAGGGCATCGTCATATAGTTCCACACCGCTGTTGATGCGCAGGGAAACCAGAGCCATATCGCGGTTCTGGTCAAGGCCTATGCCCGTAACCCGGCCCACCCGCACTCCGGCGATTTCAATATCCGCGCCGGAGCGCAGGCCGGCAATGGAAGTGAAGCGCGCATAAACCGTATAGCCGTCGTTGCCCAGCACCTCCATTTTGCCCATTTTAATGGCCAGATAGCCCATGCAGACCAGGCCGATAATTACAAAAATGCCGGCCAGGATATCAGCGGATTTATTTCTCATATTAATCTCCCGGATAGTGTGGCGTTATCCCTAAAAATATTAATTTTCCACCCAGCGGTCCAATTCGGCGCGTACTTTATCCGACAGGCCGTTGACGCCGAGGGCATGGCCTTCGGGTCTGCGATCCATAAATTGCCGAACATAGGCGTCATCACATGCGCTCAGCTCCTCTCTCGAGCCGGAGAAGACCACGCCCTGATTATGAAGCATAAGAACATGGTCGGCGATGCCTCTGGTGCTGGCCAAGTCGTGGCTGACCACTACAATGGTGGTGTCGGGAAACTCCTGCTTGAGGGACAGCAACAGCTCGTCCATTTGCGCGGCATTGATGGGGTCCAGGCCCGATGTAGGCTCATCGCAAAGCAGGATGGGCGGATCCATGACCAATGCCCGGGCTAGACCCGCGCGTTTGCGCATACCGCCGGACAGCTGGTTGGGAAAATAATCCGCAAAGTCTTCAAGCCCGACCAAAGACAGCTTATATTGGACCACTTCCTTGATCATATCCTGGGGCATGCTGGTCAATTCAGCCAGGGGCAGAGCCGTGTTTTGCCCCAGGGTCAGAGAGCCGAGCAGCGCCCCGTCCTGAAAGAGCATGCCCATGCGTCGCCTTATCCGATTGAAATCACGGCGGGAGAGTTTGAACAAGTCATGTTCGCCCAGGCGCAACACTCCGGACAGAGGACGATTTAAGCCCAAAATATGTCGGAGCAGGGTGGATTTGCCGCAACCCGAACCGCCGAGAATCACGGAGATCTGGCCTGCGGGCAGGACATCGGAAATATTTTTCAGAACCACATTGCTGCCGTAGCCCAAGGTCAGGTCTTCCAGGCTGATGCTCCAGCCTTGGGAAACTGCGGATGAGGTTTGTTCCAGGTTGCGATTCATAAAATTATTTCCGACCTACATCAGTAAGGAAGTCATTATATAATCGCTGCACAAAATCAGCACGCAAGACATGACCACGGCCGAGGTAATAGCGTTGCTTACCGCCTCTGGCCCCACGCCGTCGCGACGCAGATGGGCGTAGTAGCCCATGTGGCAGCAGATGATGGCCACCAGCGCCGCAAAGACCAAAGATTTGATAAAGCCCCCGCTGACGTCGACCATGTCCACGTTCAGCTCCATGCGGTAGAAAAATATGCCCGAATTTATGCCCAGCATAACCACGCCGGTAAGGTAACCGCCGATGATGCCGATAACGTCAAACACGGCGGTGAGCAAAGGAAAAACGATGATTGACGCCAAAAGGCGCGGGCTGATCAAATAGCTTACGGAATTGATGTCCATGACATCCAGGGCGTCAATCTGGTCGGTGATGCGCATGACCCCGATTTCAGCGGCCATAGATGAGCCGGCCCGGCCGGCGATCATAATGGCCGCCAGCACCGGTCCAAGTTCGCGAATAAGCGAAAGAGCGACCAGGGCGCCCAAAAGTCCCTCTGATCCGAACTTGGACAGCGCGTAGTAACCTTGCAGCCCCAACACCATGCCGGTAAATATGCCGATAAGGGCGATAAGGAACAGAGATTTCGCGCCGATGACATAAATCTGCCGGTAGGTGCGGCTGAGCATGCGCCGGTTAAAAATATGGCGCAAGGCAGAAAAGAACAACAGGAGCATGGCTCCCGCTTCGGTAATAAAGTCTGTAAGGGGCGCGCCCATTGCGCTTAAAAATCTGTTGATCAAAAAATTTGCCTCATGCGTAATGCGCTAATAAATCACAAATTTCACACACGACTATTCAGGATAGCTCAGTAAATGAAAATAGTAAATATATACGGACTGACCGGCAGAAAAATAGCGGATGC
>CBDTYX010000291.1:0-2559 GCA_965364745.1 uncultured Desulfovibrionaceae bacterium
ATCTGGCCCTCCTTATATCCACTCGCAGCTGACGGAGCTGAAGCCGATTTCGCAGGTGGAGGCGATAATCGCCTGCAACTCTATGTACATGGATCCGTCCGGGCGCAGGCTTTCGGCTGCGCCGCCCGAAAGGTTGGCAATGGCCTTGGCGTCGCCGATGACTTTGTTCATGGCCGGGATTTCGATCATTTCATTGACGTTGCCGGTGGACACAAAGGAAACCAGCTCGGGCGTGGAGTCCGCCGTGCCCTGGCTTTTTCCGTCTATGCCGGCCGCTTCGTCGGAAATGACCACGGCGATGATGCCCGCATCCTCATGGAGCTTGGCGTTGAGGCAGAAGTCCGTATCCGGGTTGCCGTAGCCTTCTTCAGTAATGATCACCGCATTGGCGCCCAGTTCTTTGGACAGGGTCAGGTTCATCATGGCGGCGCGCTGTTTGCCGGCCAGGATGGTGCTTTCCACTGCGGGAACCATGCCCAGGAAGTTGATGTCCTTGCCGTGACGGGCGTAGAGCTCGGTAACCACGGGGTTATGCACGTGGTGGTAGGTGGTGTTTTTATCGCAGGCGGACACGCAGTTGCCGGAGACAACCGCGCCGTCGAGCACTTCGTTGGGGTGCAGCAGAGTGGGCAGCGAGGGGCGCAAGTCCGAGGCATATACGTAAGTGTCGTGCAAAAGTCCCTGGGTGATGGACATGCAGATGTACAGCACCTTGGGAAGATCGGGGTGCCTCAGCGCTTCTTCGGTCACGGTGCCTTTTTCAAATGTTTCAACGGAAGTCGCTTTGGCGCCCAGGCATTCTTTGGCCAGATACACGCTGAGGCGCAGGCCGGTTTCGCGCAGCGCGGCTTCATATTCGTGGGGGTCAATGCCTGCGATGGGCTCGACAACCATAACGATATTCACGGTCTTGGAAAACGGCGTATACTCAGCCGCCGGGCCGGTCATATCGATAAGCCCTTCCTGAAAGGCGACAATGGGCCCGCAGGTGACCACGGCCGCGCCGTCGAGAGCGAAAGTCGCTCCTTCGCCCGCCCGGCCCATGGGCGCGCAGTAGCCGGGAAAATATCCGCTGCCGTCCATTTTCACACGCGGCTCAATGACGTCTTTTACCGGGATGATGCGCACGCTTTCGCCGGGCCTGGCAATTTCCAGGTCAGCTTTAACGAAACGGGCGTCCTGCAGCACAACGGCTAGGGCCTCTTCCTTATTGACATAGAGCACGCCGTCGTCCACATGGGTTTTATCTCCCCATTGCGCGTCTTTGACAGCGACTTTGTGCAGTTCCAATTTCATGCATACACCTCCGTTGAAATTATGGGATCCAGACATACAATTAAAAAGCTTCGCGTTTTCAGCCCTCCTTGCTTGCCGTTATCCGGCAAAAGGCGTCGCTTCGAAAAAAGCTCCGAAGCGACGCCTTCTTTAAGTGCTGTTCCGCCCGGCAGCGCCGCGCGGTTGATTTATATTGTCAGACGCGTCTGACAGACGCGTATGCTTAGCCTGCAGTCAGGCAGCCCGGGATAAAGTTTGCCGCCGGTCGCGAGCCCTCTCTTGAAAGACAACGCCACGCAGGCCCGCAGCAGTGTGCTGCTGTGGCGTGGAGATGTTGGGCAACGACATGGACATATGCTTTCCTTTGGATGCAGATTATTTGAACAGAGCAATGAGCGTGCCACTGGAAGCAGTGTTGTAGTCCGAAGCCGGATGCCAAGTTTATTATGTTTTTTCAAGATGTTAGTCGATTATGGCTAAGAAATCCAGAACAGTTGTTTTCTTTCAGACTCCACAATATTTTTTGTAAAAATAAAAAATATTTTATAATTAGAAAAATATTTTTTATCTTCGCTGCCGGTAATCCGCAAAACGCGGCTCCAGGCGCAGCGGCCTTGTCCTTATAGTACTTTTGCTTTGACAATTGCCGTTTAACGGTCGGCAAAGCCGCCCTGCGGCAATCCCGCGGGCGTTGTGAAGCAACGCTTTGCAACGCCAGAGCATTTTTGCCTATATGCAATCTAAATGTTAAAATGCTCTAAGATAGCAACTGCCCGGGCAGGAAATCCCGTTTATTGATGGAATACTTTTTCATTTTGTAGTGCATAAGCTGGGGCGAGATGCCGAGAAGGCGAGCCGCCATGGCGATATTGCCGGCGGACGCCCTCAGCGCTTTGGTAATGGACGACTCCTCAACAGCCATGGTTCGCACGGAAAGGCTTGCCAGGTCGTGAACATCAAGAGGCGGATTGTCTTGTTCAGGGCTGCGTCGTGTGGGGCGCGCCGCATGGGCCGTTGCGCTTTCTCCGGGCCGCCGAGGCTGTAGTGCGTTTTTCCGGCTGCCGGCGATGTATTCCCGCTCGGCCGGAAATGACTCTTGAAAAGCAAGCCAGGGGGTCGTCGCTTCGGCCGGTTGCGGCACGGGGCTCAAGTCGGGGACAGCCCGGTACAAATGCCAGGCTTCCAGATTATCTCCGGGGTCAACCAGCGCAAGGCTTGCTTCAATGGTGTGCTCCAGTTCGCGCACATTGCCGGGCCAAGCGTGTGAGTAAAAAACAGCCATGG
>CBDTYX010000292.1:0-2551 GCA_965364745.1 uncultured Desulfovibrionaceae bacterium
TAGAAGCCGCCCCGTTTTGTTTTTGCCGTCCCGTACGCTTATCGGCTTACGAGCTCTTGATGCGGCTGAGCGCTTTGTAAACCGCGCCGCCGATAATGCCGCCCGCGATGGGCACAATCCAGAAGAACCAGAGTTGCTGCAAATATATGCCCCCGGCAAACAGGGCTACGCCCGTACTGCGGGCGGGGTTCACCGAAGTATTGGTCACCGGAATGCTGATGAGGTGAATGAGGGTAAGCGCGAGGCCTATGGCCAGAGGCGCAAAGCCCTGCGGCGCTTTGGGGTCGGTAGCGCCCATGATGATGAAAATGAACAGCGCGGTGAGGCTAAGCTCCGTAGCCAGCGCGGCGACCATGGAGTAGCCGCCGGGAGAAGCCGTATCATAGCCGTTGGAGGCAAAGCCCGCGGTTACATCAAAACCGGCCTTGCCGGAAGCGATAATGTACAACAGCCCGGCGGCCAATATGGCGCCGATGACCTGAAAAATCACATACGGAATCAGGTCTTTGCCGGAAAAACGTCCGCCGGCCCACAACCCGAAAGAAACAGCCGGGTTAAAGTGCCCGCCGGAAATATGCCCCACCGCGTAGGCCATGGTAACCACGGTCAGGCCAAAGGCCAACGCTACGCCCAAAAAACCGATGCCGCCGGGCACAACAGCTGCGGCTAAGACTGCGCTGCCGCATCCGCCGAACACCAACCAAAAGGTACCGACCAATTCAGCCAAATAACGCTTCATTCGTCATCCTCCACAAGATCAGGCCGGTAAAACGACCCAAAAAAGATTTTGAACAAACTGTCGATAAAACATCAACACCGCCTATAGAGTGGCACCCGAATACCGTATTGTCAAGACCGGTCCGGGCAAAACCGCGATAACATCTTGCAGCAGCGCCTCACCTTAGTTATATTATCAAAATAAGGACCCGCGAGAGATAATTTATGCCCAAACCGTCAGCGGAACAACTATCCCCCGCCGCGCGGTTAGTGACGACCAGGCCTTCAGCACGGCCTTGCGCAATGTGCTGACCAAGCACCTGCCCTTGGCGCCCAATATCCTGACCGTTGTTTCCGACAGCGCCCAGGCGCTCAAAGCTCTGAACAACGCGGAAGCCGCGCAGCAGGTTCCTCTGGTGTTCATCGAACGCGCTTTAGCCGGACGGGACATGACCTTTCTGGTCAAGGAGCTTAAAACCGCCTTTCCCAAGCTGCTCATAATCATTCTCACGCTTGACGTGGAGAAGCACCGCATCATGTACCTGCATGAAATGGGCGCGGACAATTTCATCGCCAAGCCGGTATCCATACAAACCATTATTGAAAAGCTGGCCTTCACCATTAAGCCGCAAAGCCAGCTAGGCATGCTCATTGATTCAGCCAAAGAGTATCTGGCGGAAGACCGCCCGGAAAGGGCTAGGTTCATAGCCACGGAAATTTTGGACATGAAGCCGGGCAGCGCGGCCGGTCTGATGATTTTGGGCGATGCGGAACTGGCCCTGGGCAATGCGGATGCCGCGCGAACGGCCTACCAGGAAGCCAGCGACAGCGCTTCGCTTTATCTGGAGCCGCTGCGCAAACTAGCCCTTCTGGCTGAAAAGACCGGCGATTGGGAAGAATGTCTGCGCTATCTTGAGCAACTGGATCGACTTTCTCCGTTAAATTCCGACCGGAAAATCAGCATGGGAGAAATAAACCTCAACCTCGGCAATGAAGAAAAAGCCGAAGGACTTTTTGAGGCGGCGCTGGGGCTGGCCGCTAAAGACGCCATGGATCAAATCGGCGCGCTGGCCGAACGCGTGGCCGGCATATGTTCGCAAAAAAACCGGAAATGGCCGAGCGCTTCCTGCGCAAAGCCTTGGCCGTGAAACAAAAACAGCTTGGCCCGGCCGACATACGCATTTTTAACCAGTTGGGCGTATCTTTGCGCCAGCAGGGCAAATGGCGCGAAGCCATCGAGGAATACAAGCTGGCCCTTGATGTTGTGCCGGGCGATGCGGGCTTGTATTTCAACCTGGGCATGGCCTATACCGAAGGCAACTTGCTGCACGACGCCCGCAAAAGCATGGAAAAAGCCTTTGACCTCAACCCGGACCTGCCGCGCACATCCGCGGCTGTGGCCTATAATATGGGGGTTGTATTCATGAAAAGCGCCGCCAGGGAAAAAGCCAAGCTGTGCCTCGGCATCGCCCTGGAATTAAACCCCGCCATGAAGCAGGCCAAAGCGGCCCTGGCCAAACTCTGAGCCGGAGCCTTGCGCGCCGGGCTTCACCCGGCCCGCCCATTGCCGCGGAGGCACAAAAGACTTGCCTCAAGTTCGGCTTTGTTCTAAAAGCAGACTAAGGGCGACTTGTCTGAAAAATAACGGGCGCCAAGCGCAAAATGCGAGGTCTGCGGCGCTGTCGGGCCTGGAGCGGTTCTAAAAGTTTACCCTGTAAATAAATGCGTGATGTTTAGGCAAGATATTTGCTGCACCTTGCGGTGTCATCCAAGGTATTGACGCAAGCGGGTTTGATTTTCGCTCAATTAAACCAAGACTTTAGTCCCGCCAGTT
>CBDTYX010000293.1:0-2548 GCA_965364745.1 uncultured Desulfovibrionaceae bacterium
TACTTCTTCTTGGTCGGGAACACGCTGTCCAGGTCGCTATGGGGTCTGGGGATGACGTGCACGGCAACGAGCTCGCCGCCCAGGCGCTGCACTGCGGCCGCGCCGGCGTCGGTGGCCGCTTTGCAGGCCGCCACATCGCCTTGAACCAGCGCGGTCACGTAGCCGCTGCCGATCTGCTCATAGCCGATGAGTTGCACTCTGGCCGCTTTGACCATGGCGTCAGAAGCTTCAATCAAGCTCACCAAACCGCGGGTTTCGATCATTCCTAAAGCATCCATATCTTATTCTCCTATGAAGTTATAATGGACATATTCGTGTTAAAGGTTTTTCCAAATCCATCTTATTATTAGATAGGTTCTAATGCGCCGCCAGGCCACGGGAAAGCCCCATGCCCACCACCGCTATTTTATAAATATCTTCCGTGCTGCAGCCGCGCGAGAGATCGTGCCAGCCTTTGGCGAACCCCAGCAGGAATGGTCCCAGAGCGGTATAGCCGCACAGCCGCTGCGCCACTTTGTAAGAAATATTGCCCGCGTCAATGGATGGAAACACCAGCACATTGGCCCGACCGGCAATGGGGCTGTCCGGGGCTTTTTGTTTGGCCACGCCGGGCACCACCGCAGCGTCAAACTGCAATTCCCCGTCCACAATAAGTTTGGCATCGCGCTGCTTAATCAGCTCCAGAGCTTCCTGCATTTTGGAAGCAGCCGGATATTCGGCGCTGCCCTTGGTGGAAGAGGAAAGCAAGGCCACGCGCGGCTCCTCGTCCATAAGCCGGCGCAAAGCGTCGGCCGCGCCCAGGGCGATATCGGCAACTTGCGCCGCTGTGGGGTCGGGAATAACCGCACAGTCGGCAAACACCAGAAGATGTTCACCGCCCGGCGCAATCATAAAAAACACGCTGAACACGGTTTTGCTCTTCGGGCTGGTGCCGATGACCCGCAAGCCCGCACGCAGCACATCGGCTGTGGAAGACAGATTCCCGGCCACGCCAAGATCCACGGCGTCCCGCCGCACCAGCATGGCCCCGGCCGCTGTGGGCAGCCGGGCAAACGCCACGGCGTCTTCGTCGCTGACCGGCTTATTCTTTTTAGCGCAAATAGCCTGATACTCCCAGGCGTTTTGCTCCAAAAATTCCTTGCTTTCCGGGTCAATGCACCAGATGTCCGAAACGCGCAACCCCGCACGCTGAGCCGTATCACGCAAAGCCATAGGGTTGCCTATAAGCATAGGCTCGGCCAGGCCTTCGGCTTTGAGCCTGGCCGCGGCCATAAGGGCGCGTTCGTCCAGCGAGTCCGGCAAGACCAGACGTCCCGGTTTTTGCTTGCAGCCTTCAAGGCAACGCTCAAATACACACATGCGCGTTAAAACCCTTGCGTTATCTTATTTGGCCCAATCGGCCGGCCAAATTACATAAGCGAATTTCACATAACCGGTCGCGGCAAATTCCACTTCCGCGCCCTTGGACAAATACAAAGCATCGCCGGGGCCGCCCTTCAGGCATTGTCCGCCGATATTAATGCACAGCTGCCCCTGCAAAACAATGCAGACCTCGTGATAGTCCAGCTTCCAGGGAAAAGAAACGTCCTTCCACTCCATGTAGCCCACGGCAAAAGGAGCGCCATCAGCCGCGGTCACGGCATCAAGGATATGCACCGCGCCGGCCGGACCGCCCCCGGAAAAATCTTTCCAGGGTAGTTTGGCGCTGTTGATATGCAGCGCGCCGGACACGGCATTCTTCCAGGCATCCTCAGGCGCGGCCGGCTCAACGCAGACGGCGGCCGGACGGCCGGTAGCCACCGGTCGGCAAATATCGCAACCGCAGCCCAAAGCCTCCAAGTGCTTGCGGATGAGCTGATCCACCACCTCGCTGTTGTGCAGTTCAACCGGCAGCTTGGCCAGCACTTTGGCCCTGATTTCCGCCAAAATTTTATCCTGGTCCGCAGGCGGCTTATGCCCCGTGCCCGCCAAAGGCCGGCCGCTCGCCCCGCCCGGTTTTTTTGCCTCCTGCGCGGGGCAAGGCTCACGATTAACAGGCAGCCCCGAAGCAAAAGCCAGATCATGGGCTGAAGGCGAAACCACACAATTGTAAGGCACGGTCAGCGCGGTTTTCTTTTCGCGCAGAGCCGCGCTGATGTCATCCACAGTAATAATGGGGCGTTTCACGGTTTGCTCCTTACAAAGTTAAGCGGGCAGCAAATTTTCATTTCGCAGCCGGGCGCATAAATCAGCCAGGCTGTCTTCGCGCAGGGCGGACACGGCATAATAAGGCTCCGGAATGCCCAAGGCCGCCAGATGTTTGCGGCTTCGTTCCAGGTCCGCTGCGGGCAGATCTGTTTTGTTGATCACGCCCAAAAGCTCAAGCCCGGGCACAGCCTGGAACAATCCGGCCGGAACGTGCGGCGGTTCGGCATCAGCGGCTTGCACATAAACCAGAGTATGCACATCCTGAATAGAAGCCAAGAACGAACGCCGCATGTGCGGGTGCGTCAAATATTCGCCCGGCAAATCAATGACCGCGCCCTGATGAAATTCCGGTCCCTGCGTC
>CBDTYX010000294.1:0-2533 GCA_965364745.1 uncultured Desulfovibrionaceae bacterium
TGTATATTTTTACATCTTCCGCCAAGGCTAGCCAAGAGTGTGCAAAAAAGAGCGGTTTCCGGCCTGAATAACTGCGCGAGCAAAGAAAAAACTTAAAAACCGCTGCGGTCGGCTTGCCGGCGCGGAGTTTGTCCTCTGCGGCGTAGCACCGGCTAGGGTTGCTGCGGTATTATGTTCGCCCCAGCCAGGTTTGCATATCTTGGAGGACGCGGATGCGAAATATCAGGGTGTTGCGGTGGGCAACAAGGCAGGGCGAGTGCTTGCCGCCCTGTTTAGGATACTGTGGGCTTGCCGGCTGCTGATTTGCGGGCTTAAGGCTTCTGCACTGTCGGCTTAAAAGCTGAAGATTTGCTCTGGACATTGCCAAAGAGGTTGTAAGCATCCTCAATGACGACCCCGAAGACATTCTTCAACAGAATCAGACCAAAAATCGAACCGCGAACCATTAAAAAGGGCACTCCGAAAACTTCGGAATGCCCGTAAAGCCTTATGGCGGAGAGGGCGGGATTCGAACCCGCGTACCCGGCTCATCACCGGATAACTCGATTTCGAGTCGAGCGCGTTACGGCCAACTTCGCTACCTCTCCGCGTTGGGAAACGTGCCGCCCGCGTGGGGCGGGGCCGTCGGAAGAGAACTTTTATGCTATTTTGCGTTCGGCGGCAAGTGTGGAAAGAAGATTTGCTCTCGCGGCAAGAGGAAAATAAAATTCGTAGCGGCCTACCCGCATCTCCTCTCCCCCCAATCAGGGTTCAGGAGGGGAGAGGGCCCGGGAAAGGGTAGCCTAAAGGGGCGTCTTTATGGACGCAGCTCACCTTCGCTACACTTCGTTTCGCCCAGGCTGAGCGGGCCTTTGGGATCCACTCTCCCTGAGGGCGCTTAAAATGGATCTCCCCTTACTCGGCGATCAGGGATTTGCGGTATTCTTCGAGGTATCTTTTGGCTACCCAGTTGCCCAGGGGAGGAACTTCGCCGTCTTCCTGGTCAAGGATCGTCCAGGCCAGCTCCCGTTTTTCCGGATTTTTGATCTGGCTCCAGGCTATGAATTGCACGCCCATGTCCACTTTGGGGGTGTCTGAAGCGCTTACGTATTTTTGAACGCGGCAAATCATCCACAGGGCCAGCTCATTGAGCTCCACCGGGTCCCAAAGGCAGAGCAGCAGCATAAGCCGCGAGCCCTTGGCCGGGGCAAGTCCGGCTTTGTTAAGGGCGGCCTTGTCGATAATCAACCGGGCCCCGCTGGCGGAAATATCCCTGATTCTAAGGTCTTTGGAGCCTTTGTCCACATTGCTCAAAAGCGGCGGCGGAAATTCGTCGAGATTGGTTTTCCAGTCCGTGGCGTTGTCTATATATTCAGGCCAGAGACTGATTTCCAAAATAAAATCGTCGGGCGGGTCCATGCGCAGGAAATTGCGCTTCTGCCCGGCCACCAGCACATCTGGCAGGGCGATGGCCAGCTCCAGAAAGCCGTCTTCACCGGCTCTGACCGCGTCTATATTGCTTAGGAAATTGAAAAAGGCGGTGTGTTTGCCTTGGCGCACCTTAAAATAGCAGTGCACCCGCTCGCCCTTGAGCTTTTCCTGATTGGCGGAAAAAGCGATGGACATGGCCACGATGATGCGGCCGTTTCGAACGGCCTCGGGCATGCCGGACACAATTTGCCCGCTGTTTTGCCGGCTGACGATTTTAAATTCCAGCTTGCTGCGCCGGACAATGCACAGATCCAGGGTTTGCAGAATTTTTTTGGGGTCGCGCACATCAGCCGCCGGCAGGTAAACGGCCCTGGACATGCGGTAATTAAAGACCAGCTTGGCGGCGATAACAGCCGCCGCCACCGCCGCCACCGCACAACACAGCCAAATGACGTCAGAAGACGTTAACTCGGGATTTTGGAAATACTCGGCCGCTGATTGAATGCGATCGACCACGGAGCCGCTCTGGGCCAGAAACTGTCCGAACATAACCACCCTTGCCTACGGAAATATTGATTTGCAAAGGACATGATGAAGAAAACCGCCGGGGCCGCGCGTCGCCTTGCGCAGCAACGGGTCATGCTCAAATCATATATAATATCAGATTGGAGTTTGTCCAGGCGAAAATCAAAGGGGGGAGTCGTTTTGCGGAAAAAATATCAATTTATTGCAAGTGCCCCAGCTTTTTAAGGTGCACCTGCAAACAGGCCAGCGCCGCCGGGGTTACGCCGGAAATGCGCCCGGCCTCGGTAGACGTCGTGCCGGTCAATCCACCGTCTGCGATGTCAATCGTAAGCTCAGACAAGCCTGTCGCCGAGGTGATGGCGATGTTGTTGCCGTCGATGGTTTGCTCGGAGGAGCTGCTGCTAGATTGCGCACTAAACGAGAGATGCGCATTGAATCCCGCGTCAAAGGCCTGACGCAGCATGTCCGGTTCGTCGGACATCATGTCCAACTCGTGACCTGAAAATTCGAACGCAAAGCCCGCGATCTCTGCCTCACCGTTTTGCCGATTGGAAGAGCGTGAATTTGAATCAGCCAAGACAAACGAATACCGCGTGGT
>CBDTYX010000295.1:0-2499 GCA_965364745.1 uncultured Desulfovibrionaceae bacterium
TGATTGCGCTCTTGCAAGCGAGTAGATATGGTTATATAAAATTCGTATCCGCATTTACTATTTAGAATTTGGCTTCTTGCGATTAGTGCCCGGGAGGGCATATTTTTGGAGAGATTTTTGTGCTGAAACGCTGGTTCGTGTCGTTTTTTTTGACTTGCGCGGTCTTTTTTGCTCTGGACGCTACGCAAAGCCAAGTTGCGTTTGCCGACAGCCGACCGGCCTTTGCCGGGCGTGTCGCTCTGGTTAGCGAAAAAGTCGGCGGCGAGCTTCCGGAATTGCCTGCCGCCGGAGGTTCTCCGGTTGGGGAAAGCGACAGCGAAGGGGTTGATCCGCTGGATGATTATGATGATCTTCCCGTGGCCAATGCGGACATCGCCGACCCCCTTGAACCTTGGAACCGTTTTTGGTTCGGCTTTAACGATGTTCTTTATCGTGGGGTGTTTAAGCCCATAAATAAAGGCTACGAAGCCATTACGCCCGTGGAATTCCGATCAGGGCTGCGGAATTTTTTCCACAACCTGCTTTTCCCGGTGCGTTTTTTCAACTGTTTGCTTCAGGGCGAATTTATGGATGCCGGAGTGGAGGCCTCGCGGTTTATTATCAACACCACCGCCGGCTTCGGCGGATTGATGAACCCCGGCGCGCGGGCCAAGCCTCTATGGTCTGATGAACCTGATGTTATTGACACGGCGCAGACTTTCGGCCGCTGGGGCATGGGCGACGGCTTTTATATTGTCTGGCCGGTTATCGGACCGACCACGGTGCGCACCTCTTTGGGCTGGGTGGGCGATGCCGCCATGAACCCCATGACTTATGTGACTCCGGAGTGGATTCCCTGGGCCGTAAGCAGCGGTCGCGGTTTGGCTAATATGGGCGGCATTTTGGAAAATTATGAAAGCATAAGGCGCATTGCCGTTGAACCTTATCTGGCCGTGCGCAGCGCATATGTGCAGGCCTCCAGGTCCAGCATACCGCACGGCCCGAGTTCTGACTCTGAGCAAACCAATAAGTGGGTCGGCGAATACTAATAGCGCGATTTTGACGGTTTGCAACTTGTTTTCAAAAGCTTTTCGCCGTGTTCAGTCCGCGGCAAAAAGCTTTTTTATTCTATCAAGGGCTGCCCGGCGGCAAGCGGTTGCCGCCGGGGGGCTTTTAACTGTAAGAGGGCCTTGCATCGCCGGGATTGATCGGATCAGTTACTTCAAGTCTGATGACTTCGCGTCAGGAGGACATGGCACGGTTGCTCTAACTGATTGAATTTCTAATGAATGCTTAAATTTTAAGCAAAAACGGCGGTGATCCTTCCAGATCGCCGCCGTTTGATTTGATATAGAGCGGCTGAAGTATCTATTGCGTGGCCACTTTGGTTTTCAACAGCACTCGGTTTATGCCGAACTTGGACAATTGCTCGCGCAGTTGGTTGGTATCAGAGGGCGTGCCGCGGAAATCCACATGGACGCGATACAGCTTGCTGCCGTCTTTATTTCCCTGGACCATGGACGCTCGCAGACCGTCAGCGCGCAATTGACTGACCAGGCGTTTGGCGCCTTCCAGATCGCTGGTGGCGGCCACCTGGTACTGGTAATCAAAAATGCCGGGCCCGGGCGGAGTGGTGGCCTTAGGCGCTGGATCTTCCGGGCGTCCGGCGCTTGTTCCTGAGTTTGCGCCTGCATCGGCATTGGTTCCGGATGCAGCGGCGCTGGTGTTGGTGTTAGTGTTGGCCGCAGCGGTCTGCGTATTGCTGCGCTGCGGAGGTGCGGCCTGGGCTGCGGAGCGCGATTGGCTCGTGTCGGCGCTAACCTTTGTGGGGTCAGGTGGCGCGGGCTTGTCTTTAAGGTCGGACATGAACGATAATTCTTGCGGAGAAATGACCGCATCGCCGCTACTGCCGCTGACCAGACCTTTGGCGGTGACTGTGGCGGGTGGGCGCGGAGAGCTTGCGGCGTTTTGCGGCGCTTGTGGAATCTGCGGCGCTTGCGGGGGAACGGGGGGCGTTTGCGCAGCGCGTGGCGGTTGAGTCGCTCCTGGCGAATTTGAAGATGCGTTGGTTTCACCGGCCACAGAGCTGTTCGCAGCGGAGCCGTCATTTAGCCCTGCAGAGACATCGGCTTTTTCAGCGCTGTTTACCCCTTGCCCTACAAGTACACCCACAAAAAAGGCCCAAACCAGAAGCACCAACAAGATAACGGCCAAGACCATCAGCTTTTTTAAGGTGAGGCGGATCATAACGCCGCCGTTGCGGATGCTCGCGGTATGGGTGTAGCGATTGCTGACCACAATGCGTCTTTGTTTGCTGAAAATGCCCACGTAATGCCTCGATTATTGTTTATTTCAGTCGGTAGCCGCTGGCGGAAGAAAAGATTACATGCTTTCCGGAGCGCTCACGCCTAAAAGTTCAAGTCCATTGCGCAAAACCTGACCGGCGGCGCTTAGCAGGGCCAGCCTCGCCACAGCCAGATCCGGGGTCGGGACGGCAATAACCTGGTGCATGGTGTAATA
>CBDTYX010000296.1:0-2489 GCA_965364745.1 uncultured Desulfovibrionaceae bacterium
CTTACCCTTACCCGGCGCGCCCGAAAAATTCATCCGCCGTTGAGCTTGCGGCGGTAGGCCACGATGCCGTCCACAATGCCGTCGCTTAAGGCTTCCAGGTATTTGTCCGAGAGCAGGCGTTTAGCCTCGGCGGCGTTTGTGCAGTAGCCTATTTCCACCAGCACGGAGGGCATACGCGCTCCCATGAGCACATAAAACGGCGCCGAGCGCACGCCGTTATCGCGTACAGGATAGCCTCCGGACTTAACCGCCCTATCCATGCTGCGCACCATCATGCCGGCCATTTCTTTGGATTCGCCGGTCTTTGAATTAAGCAGCAAGTCGGTAAGAATGACCTGAAGTTCGCCAATTTCTTTTTCTGTAACCGCGTTTTCGCGGGCGGCCACACGCACCGCGCCTTTGCTGCGGGCCACATCCAGATAATAGGCTTCTACGCCCCAAATGCTCTTGTCCGCGTTCGCGTTGACGTGCAAAGACAAAAACATGTCCACCTTGCGATTATTGGCCATTTCCGAGCGCTTCTCCAAAGAGATGAACTTATCGCTCTCTCTGGTGTACAACACGTTAAAGCCTTTATTTTTCAACTTGGCGCCAACCATTTTGGCCAGCTTCATCACCAAAACCGATTCCTTGATGCCGTTGCCTGCCGCGCCGGGGTCTTTGCCGCCGTGCCCGGCATCGACCATAATCGTTTTCATGGCCAGGCCCAATTGCTCGTTCACGGCCGCCTGATCGCCCTTGCCTCCGCTGCGCGCGGCGGATCCGGATCCTTCACGGGGGCCGCCGCCATAGCTGCCGCCGCCGGCGCGCTTATCACCGGGGCTGCCGCCGGCAGCCAGCTCCACAATAAGGGTGGGCGGGCTGTTTTTCGAGCTAAAGGCGTAGGAACAATCCTGGGAAAGAGTCAGTTCCACACGGGTGAAGGGGGCGCGGTTGCCGTCACCTTTCTGGTTGGTGGTGCGCACCTGGCTGACTGGCCCTTTGGGTACGGCCACCGTGGTTTTCACGTCATCAGCCTTACGGGAGTCCTCAAATTCGAGCACCAGATGCGGCGGTCGCCCGGCGCTTTTATTCCCCGAAGCATAACCATATAAAAAGTTGCCGCCGCTGGTCAGCTCAATTTCAATTTGCGATTTGGCGCTTGAAGCGCGCACCGTGATGCTGCGCAAGATGCCGGGCTCATCCGACGCCGTAGTGTCTGAGGAGGCAGACTGGTTAGCTGAGCCTCCGTCTTCCTTACCGTCACGCCCGACAACCTGATCGGCCTTACCGGTCGCCCCGCCGTCCGCCTGAGTCGTTGCCTTGCCGCTTTTAAGCTCGCCCAGCATGGCCTGGGCTTTGCCGCGCATATCTCCGTTTTTGAATTTGGCTAAAAGCTCTTCCAGGGTCTTGCACGCCGCAGCCGGGTCTTTAAGATAATCGCGCTCAATAACGGCTTTGCGGAGTAGGGCGTCATCAGCCCAGGAGTGCTTGGGATACTTGACGGCGGTTTCCGCAAAATACTTGCAGGCGGTTTGAAAATCGGATTTGCGCCGTGAGCGCAGGCCCAACTCTTCCATGCAGCGGGCGTGCATAAACATGGCTTTTGCAGCCACTTCGGCCTTGCTGTTGTTTTTTTGGATCTTTAGAAACTTGTCGGCCAGGTTTTCCCAACTATCCCGGCGCCCGGCGCGCTGTTCATCGGCAAGCAACGCTTTAAATTCTTTATTGGCCGCGTTAAAGGCGTCATCACCAGGGCCGGCGAAGCTTTGTTCAACAATCCAGGCCAGGAAAAGAAAGGCCAGGCAGAGAAGGAGGCATATTTTTTTGTTCATGGTTATCCGATCAAACCGCCTGCCTTCTAACGATTCGTTGGCATGAAACGGGCGCATTTACAGCCCGCTTCATGCCAACGGTTACAGCTTCAAATAATCTCGCCGGGTTTAGAAGTTTTGCCCCATGGAAAACTCAAACTTCCCGCCGTGCCTGCTGCTGTCATAGCCCTTATCAAACGGGAAGCCGTAAGAGAAGCGCAAATCGCCCATGGGCGAACTCCAGCGCAGCTCCAGACCGGCGGATTTAACAATGTCGTCGCTCCAACTGTTGGACTGATCCGAGTCAATGTTAAAGCCGATGTCAAAGAAAGGCACTAGGGCCAAGCCAAGATCGGGGTAAAATACCCAGATGTATTCCAAGTTGGCGAAGCCCATGCGGTCGCCGCCGATATGGTCGCCGGTGGCCGGGTCGCGGGGCGAAAGCGTGGACGAGTCATAACCGCGGATGGAGTTCATACCCCCGATAAAGAAACGCTCAAACACAGGCACCGGGGTGCCGCTTTCAGTTTCAAACACCGCTCCGCCCTTAACTCTGCCGTGCAAGACATGGTTTTCGGACAAGGAATAAAAAGCCTGGAACTCGCCCACAGGCTTAACAAACTTGTCGTCCCCGCCAAGGCCGCCATAGTCTACGCCAAGGTAAGCAATGGTGCCGGAGCGAGGCGGTTTATTGGA
>CBDTYX010000297.1:0-2484 GCA_965364745.1 uncultured Desulfovibrionaceae bacterium
ACCCCGACGCGGCCAAGGTTCGCGACTTCGCCCGCCGTTGCCGCAATATGGACCGCATCGATCGCACAGCCGAAAACCAGGAAAAAGAAGGGATGTTTACCGGCGCTTACTGCATAAACCCCTTCACCGGCGAAGATATGCCCATCTGGGTGGCCAACTTCGTGCTTATGGACTACGGCACCGGCGCGGTTATGGCCGTGCCCGCTCACGACCAGCGCGACTTTGACTTTGCCCGCAAATACAACCTGCCTGTCCGCGTGGTCATCCAGCCCCAAGGCGAAGCCCTTGACCCGAAAACCATGACCGCGGCCGCCCCCGAGCCTGGCGCGCTGGTCAATTCCGGAGAGTTCACCGGCCTTGACAACGAAACGGCCAAAGGGCGCATCGCCGCGCACCTTGAAGCCAAAAGCCGGGGAAAAGCCACCATCAACTGGCGCCTGCGCGACTGGAATATTTCACGGCAACGCTACTGGGGCGCTCCCATTCCGGTGATTTACTGCCAATCCTGCGGCGTCGTGCCGGAAAAAGAAGAAAATCTGCCGGTTTTGCTGCCCCTTGATGTGCAAACCAGGCCCGACGGCCGCTCCCCCTTGCCTGAGGATGAAGCCTTCGTCAACTGCGCCTGCCCCAAGTGCGGCGCCGCAGCCAAGCGTGAAACCGACACCATGGACACCTTTGTGGAATCCTCCTGGTATTTCGCCAGATACACGGCCCCGCGCAAGGACGACGCTGCCTTTGACCCCGCGGCCCTGAAATACTGGATGCCGGTTGATCAATACATCGGCGGCGTGGAGCACGCAATTTTGCACCTTCTGTATTCGCGTTTTTTCAGCAAGGCCTTACGCGATCTCGGTTATGTGGAATTTTCCGAGCCGTTCGCCAATTTGCTCACCCAGGGCATGGTGCTGAAAGACGGCTCCAAAATGTCCAAATCCAAGGGCAATACTGTGGACCCCACGGAAATGATCGAGCGTTACGGCGCGGATACGGTCCGCCTGTTCTGCTTGTTTGCCGCCCCGCCGGAACGCGACTTTGACTGGTCTGAAACGGGCATTGAGGGCGCTTCCCGCTTCCTGGGCCGCGTGTGGCGGCTCATCGCCGAACTGCAAAATACGGTCAGCGCCAAGCCCCCCTGTTCCTCCACGGCCGAAGATGTTGCGGCTTGTGAAGACGCCGCTTTTGCGGAACTGCGGCGCAAAGAGCATTCCACGGTCAAAAAAGCCGGTGAAGACATTGTTAACCGCTTCCAGTTCAACACCGCCATTGCCGCCATCATGGAATTGGTCAACACCCTGCACGGCGTGACGGAAAAACAGAACCTTGCCGCGCTCTCCCGGCCGGCACGCCGAATAATCGCCTCGGCTGCGGGTACGGTGCTCACCTTGCTGGCGCCGTTTACCCCGCACCTGTGCGAGGAACTGTGGGAAAGGCTGGGCGGCGAAGGCGAACTTTACGACGCGCCCTGGCCGGTTTACGATGAAGGAGCCCTTAAGCGCGATGAGATTGAACTGGTTGTCCAGGTTAACGGCAAATTACGCGCCAGAATAACCGCATCAGCCGACGCCGACGCCGCCGACCTTGAGGCTATGGCCCTTAATGACGAACACGTGCAAAAGCATATCAGCGGCCTGACTGTGCGCAAAGTGCTGGTTGTGCCCGGCAAGCTGGTCAACGTGGTGGCGAACTGACATGCGCAAACTGCAACGCCTACGCTCCATCTTTTTACTGCTCTGTTTGCCGGCCCTGCTCATTCAGGCCGGGTGCGGCTATCAAATGGCTATGCGCGAGCCCTCGGTTTTGACCCGGCACTCTAACTCAACAGCGGACGCCACGGACGAGTCGGCCCTGCCCACCATGAAGATTAAAGGCATAAGCAACCCCACGCTGTACATCTCTTTGGAGCACCAGTTGCGCGGCGCGTTCCGAGATGCCATCGCCAACCGTAAAATCGCCCGCTGGCAGGATTCCGGCCTGGCCGACTATGAGCTGCAAATCAACATCATCAAATACACCATGGACGGCTGGGGATATTCGCAGTCCGGCGACAGCGTCATGTACAGAGCCTCCGCGGTCATGGAAGCCATAATCTACAGCGGTGAAACCAACAGTGAAGTTTGGCGCTCCGGGCAGATAGGCCTATCCCGCACTTATGACACGGACAGCGAAGCGGATGCTGCTTACGCGCTGTCTCTGGAATTAGTAGAGCGCGTGGTTGACCGTATGCGCAGCGTGTTTTAATCAGATCCGACAAAACGCATTTTAGCCGCCGGTCGGTTTTTCGCCTCAATCCGCCATAAGCAGCTCAGGCTAAACCTATGGTCCAATACACGCTCAACACCCGCGAGTTTCTTAAAGTCACCTGGGTCGGCTTGTGGATCAACGTAACCCTGTCCGCACTGAAAATCTGGGCCGGCATTGTCGGGAACAGCCGCGCGGTTCTGGCCGACGGCTTTCACAGCCTGTCGGATCTGGTTTCAGATGTGG
>CBDTYX010000298.1:0-2477 GCA_965364745.1 uncultured Desulfovibrionaceae bacterium
TCTGAATGTGCTGACCGGCGAAACCGGGGCGGGCAAAAGCTTTATCCTTAAAGCCATCAATTTTCTGACCGGAGACAAGCTCAGCCCGGACATGGTGCGCAGCGGGGCAGACAAGGCCGTGGTCGAGGCGCTCTTTGCCTTGCCCGACGGCGATTTGGTGCTGCGCCGCGAGCTGGTGGCCGAAACCGGCCGCAGCCGCGCCTATGCCAATGACCAGCTCACTTCGCAAGACACCGTGCGTGAATTGCGCCCCGGTTTGTTCATCCACGCCGGACAGCACGGGCAGCAGCGCCTCTTGCAGCCCGGCTTTCAACGCGAAATTTTGGACGGGTTTATGAACCGCCCGGACCTGATTGCCGCCCGCGAGCGCGACCTCGCCGCCCTGCGCGAGCTTAAAGCCAAACGCGAAGCCATGGAAACCCGCTTTAAAGAGCTCGATGACCGCCGGGAAATGCTGGAGTTTCAACAGGCGGAAATAGACAAAGTGGCCCCGGAAGCCGGCGAGGAAGACGCCCTGGAGGCCGCCCGCGCGGAAATGAAAAACCTGGACAAGCTGCGCGAGGCTGTGGACGGCGCCCTGACCATCATTCTGGACCAGGACGCGGGTCTGGCCGGGCAGTTGGCCGCGCTGGAACGCCACATTGAAATTTTGGCGCGCCATCTGCCCGATTATGCCGAATACGGCGAAGCTCTGGAGAATTTCCAAATCCAGATCCGGGAGCTGGCCGGCCAGTTGCGCAGCCAACATTTGGGCGCGGAAGAGGGCCGCTCCATGGACAGCATCGACGCCCGCCTGTTCGCCCTGGCCCAACTCAAGCGCAAATTGCGGCGCACCCTGCCGGAAATTTTAGACCTGCGCACGGAAATTGAAGACAACCTGTCCTTTCTGGACGCCTGCGCCCTGGATCTAAAGCAGCTTAAACGGGAAGAGGCCGGCCTGGTCGAAACTCTCAATGCTTCCCTGGAAGCGCTCAATGCCGCGCGGCGCAATTCCGCGCAAACGCTCTGCGCCGCCCTGGAAGAAATTTTGCGCAATTTGGGCTTTGCCCGGGAAGTGCGCGTGGAATTCAAGTTTACTCCGCACATCTTATATGAAGCGGAAGGGCTGCCCCCCTGCCGAGAAGACTCTCCCCGCCTGCTCTGGCTGCCCAACCCCGGCCAACCCGCCCAGCCCCTGGATAAAATTGCCTCGGGCGGCGAGCTCTCGCGCTTTCTGCTGGCGGTGATCAGCCTGATGGCCGACGAAAACGTGCCCACCCTGATATTTGACGAAGTGGACGCCGGCGTCGGGGGCCTGACCCTGGGCCAGGTGGCCGCCCAACTGCACGCCCTGTCCGCCGAGCACCAGGTGCTGGTCATTACCCACTGGCCGCAACTGGCCGCCCACGCCGGTCGGCACTTTGTGGTCAGCAAAGAAATTCTGGACCATAGCACCCAAACCCTGTGCCGAGCCCTGGCCCCCTCTGAAATTCCGGCCGAACTCGCCCGCATGGCCGGCGGCGGCGCGCAGGGCGAGGCACTGGCCAGGGAGCTTTTGAACTCGTAAGCGCCGCCGGGGAAGGGAACCCCAAAGCCCCCCCTGTTCGCTTCTCCCTGCCCTCTCCCCTCCGGCAGCCCTGTTTGTGTTCGGCTAAAGGACCGGTGGCCGACTCTAGTCTATCATTGCCCACCATCCGCGCGCCATACCCGCAGCGCCGTAAGCCTTGCGGACGTCGCCTGAACATGCCTGCAACTTCAGCGCCCCCGAGGTCATTCCAATCTTTTTCCCAAACATCGGCCTTCCATGGCTAAAGGTTTCTGCTCTCCGGTCGATCAGTGCTGTGAAAACTGTTTTTCACCGTCCTGCGGAGTCAGGATAGGGGGTTATATGTTGGATTACTATCGATACAAGGATGTATTGGAGCTTTTCGTCAACGGCCAAACCGAGGAAGCCAAGTACCTGCTTATGGAATTGCAGGCGCGGCATATTGCTCTCACGGACGAGAACAGCAACCTCAAAACCCAGGTGCAGGAGTATGAAGATATTTTGTTCATCTCCAAAAACCTGCTTTTTGACGGGTCCTGTTACTGGCTGATGACCAGCGGCGTAAAACAAGGACCGTTCTGCCGCAACTGTTATTCCCAGGATGGCCAGCTCATCCGCCTTGTGGAAACGTCCGACGCCTGGCGCTGCCCCAATTGCAACAGCCTGCGCGTCCAGAACATGCATGGCGAAGAACTGCTGCCCGAGGCCGTGAATCACAACGGCATGAAAAGCATCCGTCCGGGGAAAGTCATTCCCTTTGGAACGGTGCGGCACTAAAACGCGGCCCGCCCAAACGCCAAAATCAACCGGGAGCTGTTTTTGTCCCGGCTATGCGCGCGTCCTTTACTCCGGCCTGAGAGAGCCTCTCTCAGGCCGGGTCTCTTGACGTGCTTCAACCATTAGGCCTTTAATAAGAAGGCTTAACAAAAACCATTCCTCAGCTTTATTTCAT
>CBDTYX010000299.1:0-2443 GCA_965364745.1 uncultured Desulfovibrionaceae bacterium
GGCAACGTTTTATAGGCTGCCCGCATAGGGGAGGCCGGGCGGCGCATCTTGCGCTGCGCCCTCGCCGGGGCAAAATGGCGTTACATCTCTTTCAGGAGTTGCGGCATGATAGATCTGGATATTACCTTCTTTATTCAGCTGGCCAATTTCTTCATTGTCCTCGCTGTCCTCAACCCTTTGCTCATCAAACCCATCCGGAACATCATCAGAGAACGCAAAGCCGCCGCGGCCGCCCTGCTTGGCGAGTCCGACGGCTTTTTTAAGTCGGCTGAAGGCAAGCTGGCCCAGTATGAGAGCGCTCTCGCCAAAGCGCGCGAAGAAGCTCTGGCCGACCGTGAAGCCGCCCGGGCCGAAGCGCTGGCCGCCGGAGACGGCATCACCGCGCGGGCCTCGCAGGAGGCGCAAAGCTCCCTGAAGGCCGCCCGGGAAGATATCGAAGCGCAAACCGCCGCCGCCTTTACCTCGCTGCGGGCGGAAATCGATCCCCTGGCCAAAGAAATCATCGCCAAGGTAACGGCCTAACCGGCCCTTAAGCGGGAGAGCTAACGTGAGACAGTTCCTGAAATCCATCCTGCCCAACCTGGTTCTGGTGGGCCTTCTCAGCACCGCGGCCTGGGCCGCCACCGATCAATTGGCCCACCACTACAATTGGACAGACCTGACCTACCGCACCATCAACTTCGTCCTGTTCGCGGGCACGCTGTATTTTCTGCTGCGCAAGCCCATCGCCCGGTTCTTCCGCGAGCGCACGGCCAAAATCCAGCAGGAATTCAAAGACCTGGAAACCCGCAAGGCCGACGCGGCCAAGCGCCTGAAAGACGTGGAGGCCGCCATTGCCGGCCTGGAAAACGAGCGCGCCGCCATTTTGGCCGACTACCGCGCCCAGGGCGAAGCCCTGAAAAAAAGCATAGTTGAAAAAGCGGAAGAATCAGCCCGCCAGATTGTGGAACAGGCCAAATTCGCCGCTGAAAACGAAGCCAACGCCGCAGTGGAAGACCTGCGCGGCCGCATGGCCGACCTTTTGGCCGAAGCCGCTTCAGCCATGCTCAAAGACAAGCTGAGCGACAAAGACCACGAAAAACTCATCGATAAATATCTGGAAAAGGTGGTGCTACAGTGAGCAGTTCCGCGTCACGCAAATACGCACGGGCCCTTTTCGCTTTAAGCGAAAGAGCGGGCGACAAGGAGCTTGACGGCAATGCCCAGGGCCTCACGGCTCTGGTGGACGCCATCAATACAAGCCCCGCCCTGTCCGGGCTCATCGCCAGTCCCTTGTTTTCTGTGGAAGAAAAGCGCCTGGTTGTGCAAAAACTTTTGGACAAAGCCGGCGCCGGGGCCATGCTGCGCAACTTCTGCATGCTCCTGGCCGACAAAAACCGCCTGCCGGCCCTAAAAGACATTGCCGCCGCCTATGCGGCCATGCTCGATGAAAAAGCCGGCACGCTGCGCGGGGCCATGACCACGGCCGTGCCCCTGCCCGCCGACAAGCAAAGCGGCATCAAGGCGCATTTGGAAAAAATTTCCGGCAAACGGATAATTCTTGATTTCAATGTGGACGAAGACATCCTCGGCGGCCTCATCTTAAAGGTGGAAGACCGCGTGCTGGACGGCAGCCTCAAGGCGCAGATCAACATCCTCAAGGATCAAATCAAACGGGGTGAATAGGACCATGCAGATCAAAGCTGAAGAAATCAGTAAAATCATTCAGGAGCAAATCCAGAATTACGAACAACGGGTGGACATGTCCGAAACCGGGACCGTGCTCTACGTGGGCGACGGCATCACCCGCGTTTACGGGGTCAGAAACGCCATGCTTATGGAGCTTCTGGAATTCCCCGGCGGGCTCATGGGCATGGTGCTCAACCTGGAAGAAGACAACGTGGGCGTGGCCCTGCTCGGCCCCGACACCGACCTTAAGGAAGGCGACCCGGTCAAGCGCACCGGGCGCATCTTCTCCGTGCCCGTGGGCGACGCGGTCATGGGCCGCGTGCTCAACCCTCTGGGCCAGCCCATCGACGGCTTAGGTCCCGTGGATTCTTCCGACATCCGCCCCGTGGAGCTCAAAGCTCCCGGCATCATCGCCCGCAAGTCCGTGCATGAGCCCATGGTCACCGGCATCAAGGCCATTGACGCCATGACCCCCATCGGACGCGGCCAGCGCGAACTGATCATCGGCGACCGCCAGATCGGCAAAACCGCCGTGTGCGTGGACGCCATCCTGGCCCAGAAAGACACCGACGTGCACTGCTTCTACGTGGCCATCGGCCAGAAAAAGTCCACCGTGGCTCTCGTGGCCGACACCCTGCGCCGCCACGGCGCCATGGAATACACCACCATCATTTCAGCCACGGCGTCCGACCCCGCGCCCCTGCAGTTCATTGCGCCCTATTCCGGCTGCACCATGGCCGAGCACTACCGCGATAACGGCAAGCACGCCCTGATC
>CBDTYX010000300.1:0-2437 GCA_965364745.1 uncultured Desulfovibrionaceae bacterium
GCCGCAAACGGCGCACGCCTTTTATGTCGGTTTTTCAACGCCTGTTAAGCCAGATAGTTAAGCAGAAAAGCGACAGTGATGCCGGGACCCACGAAGAAGCCGGACACCGCGCCGATAAACATGGGCGGTGCTGCTTTTGGGAAGATGAATTCACGCTCCTCATCATTGCGGGCGATGCGTTTGGACACTTCAGTGGAGACAATCAGCACGCCCGGAAAACCGAACATGATGCCCACCCCGGCTGCCGCGCCGAGAACAGGATGCATGCCTATGACCTTGGCGCCCACGGCCCCGCCGGCGGCCAACCCCAGGGCGGAAAGAATAATCAGTCCGGCAGTGGGGAGGAGCTCCTGCAAAAGCAACTGCGGCAAAGGGCGGGGCTCTGTCGGTAGATAATCTCCGGCCGCAAAGCCGTCCTTTGAAATAATTCAGATTTTCGCAGACAGCGTTTATTCGTCCGTCAGAGCCTAAGGCAGGGGCACGTCGCCGTAATAGCGGCCTTCGCGTTCGGGCTTGCGGGGTTTTACCGGGGTAGTGGGCGGTTTGTATTTGTAGGTTTTATAGCCGCCGTTTTGAAATGCGACTTTGGGCAGCGGGGTGCCCGGCGGGGTTTTCAAGTAATCGGCCACGGTGATGATGGTGTTGGCGTAGCGGGCGCTGTGGTTATAGCGCATGATGATCCCGTGTTTTTCCGCAGCGCTCAGGTTTGCTTTCCAGCCGTGTTCTTTAAGATAATTAGCCAGACTGTGCAACGCGTCGGGCACGGTGAAAAGATCCGCCCAGCCTTTGCCCGTGGAGTCCACGCCGTAAGGCTTGATATTGGATGGCATGAACTGGCACAGGCCCACTGCGCCGTAAACGGAACCCGGCATGTCCAGAATGTCTGCCCGGCCGTCGCGGCCGTAATCCAAAAGCGCTTTCAGTTCATTATAAGCCCAGTCGGCCCGGCGGGGCATGGTTTCCTGCAGCCAGACCACAGTGGCGTCATTAAACGCATAGTCTTTAAGGTAAGGGCGCATTTCCTCAGGGTCACGACAGGCGGCCATGCTGGCCAGGCTTTTCAGCGCGCCTTCCTTGCCCAAAAAAGTTCCCAGGCCGGTTTCCACCAGCAGAATGGCCACCGCTATTTCCGGATCCACTTCAAAGCGCTCGTGCATATTCTGCAATTCAATTTCATGCTCGCTCAAAAATTTGCGGGCGGCACTCATGTTGCTTGCGGTCAGCACGCCGGGGTTGATGCCGGGCAAGGCGCCCCTGGCAATAGCCGCAGCATCGGGTTCTTTATCTTCGTCACTGTCGGCCTTGGGTTTGGTTCGATTTATTTTGATCCGATACAGCTCAAGAATTTTATTGCCCATGGGCGCTGAGGAGTAGCAATCGCCTAAGGAGCAAAAAACATCGGCTATGTACTCCGGATCAAAACCGTCAGCTATCAGCTTTGCAGTTAAACTTTTCCAGGCGTTGGGAATTTCTTTGGCCGGGGGTGGGATCAGCACCACAGGCACTCCCATAAAATTTTCATTTTTAAAAAGGCCGCTTTCCGCTGTTTCAGTACCATGGGATAAAGAAGGCAAGTTCACGGTGTCGTGCGCGGGCGAAAGCGGCGTGGCCGGCAAGTCCTGC
The DNA here is from genome assembly GCA_965364745.1 of uncultured Desulfovibrionaceae bacterium. Taxonomy (GTDB): domain Bacteria; phylum Desulfobacterota; class Desulfovibrionia; order Desulfovibrionales; family Desulfovibrionaceae; genus JAVBRZ01. The sequence continues at coordinate 1,624 of CBDTYX010000300.1, forward strand.
GCGAAGCAAAAGCATAGCAGGGCCATGGTCGGAGCAAGCCGGCAAAACGTCTGCCGAACGGTTTTAAAGAAGACTGTTCGCATAGGGCATAAATAAGAATGACGTTTTATGGGCGTCTGCGCAGGTTTGGGAAAAACGCTGAGAGGTAGCGTTTAATGCCCAAACGGCGCAAAAGTAAAAATAAGGGGCCGTCAAAAACGGCCCCTTATCTCAGTTGATGTGTTTACAGGCGCTGGATGACCCAGATTACCCGGCCCATCATCCGCTCAGACCGTTTATCCAAGGGAGCGTATTGCTCCGGGTGGGCGGGGTTTTCCGAGCGCATAATCAGGCGCTGGTTGTCGGCGTCCAAAAACACCCGCTTAAGGGAAAGCCCCTCAAATGGGGCGTACACCGCGTATATCTCACCGGAAATCACATTTTTCTGGGCGGTGTCAATGCCCACATAAGCGCCCTTGTTAATGAGAGGCTCCATGCTTCCGGTTTCCACCTTGACCACCTGCACCGAAGGTCCGGACAGAGACAGCGGAATAGACAGCTTGCCTATGCCCCTTTGTCCAAAGCCGGCCTCGCTGTCTTCATCATAGTGCATGGAATACATGGTCACCACAACGCTTTTGGCGTCCGGGTCGCCGTATCTCGCCGGGGATTCCAAAAGATGCCCGGCAGTGGGGATATCCGTGGGTTGGTATTCCTGGTCGGTGCGCAAATAAACCGGCCCGGTTTCTTTTTTTAGCCAATCCGGATTTAAGCCGTATTTTTCAAACAATTTCATATACCAGTCCGCAGGGATGGAGTTCTTGCGTTTGGCGTC
>CBDTYX010000301.1:0-2433 GCA_965364745.1 uncultured Desulfovibrionaceae bacterium
GGGGAGGGGAACCTCAAGGGGCTTAGCTCCTTGGGGTTCCCCTCCCCCGGCGCGTTGGCTAGTATCTCGGAACTTTGGTCAGCCAGCCCGCGGGGGCGGGGGTGCGGCCGGTTTGCATGCCGCTGTAGAAGTCGTAGAAGTTGCGGGAGTGGTCGCCCACTTCGCCGTTGCCCACGGTGTATTCCGTGCCGTCCTCCAGGGCGTAGACGCCCACGGGGCTGACCACGGCTGCGGTGCCGAAGCCGCCGGCTTCGATGATTTCGCCGGCCTTGAGCTGGCCGAGGAACTTATCCAGACGGATATCTTCCTGGCGGGCCTTGATTTTGCCCATGGCGGCCAGTTCCATAGCGGAGGTGGAGGTAATGGATTTTAAGATGCTGTCGTTGAAAGTGGGGATGACGAACGTGCCGTCTTTTTCCACATGGTAGTGGTTCATGGTGCCCACTTCTTCCAAAAACTGGTTGGAGGCGTCGAGGTAGAGCACCTGGTCGCAGCCCAGGTCTTTGGCGTACTGCTGGGCCTGGAGCGAGGCCGCGTAGTTGCCGCCGCACTTGGAGGTGCCGGTGCCTCCGGACACGGCGCGGTGGTACTTTTTGGTGATGAGCAGCTTGACCGGCCGCGAGAAGCCGCCGGGATAGTAGGGACCGGCCGGGGAGAGCATGACGCAGTAGATGTATTCCGCAGCGGGCTTGACGCCCAGGGAGTCTTGGGTGGCGAACATGAACGGCCGCACGTAAAGGGCGGATTCGGGCATGTCCGGGCACCAGTCGCGTTCAAGGTCAATGAGGCGCAGGGCGCCTTCCATTTGCAGGTCCACGGGCACTTCGGGCATGCACAGATTGCGGGCCGAGTGGTTCATGCGCTCGCAGTTTTTATCATAGCGGAACAGGAAAATTTCGCCGTCAGCGTGAATAAAGGCCTTGGCCCCTTCAAAGATGGTCTGGCCGTAGTGCAGGCACATGGCGCCGGGCATGAGGGAAACCGGGCCGTAGGGGACTATGCGCGGATCAATCCAGGCGCCGTCCCGGTAGTTGACCAGGAACATGTGGTTGGTGCGCAACTGGCCGAAGGGCAAAGGCTTGTCGGTTTTGGGCAAATGTTTTTGCAGGGATTTATCCATGATTTCATAGCGAATCTTCATAACAGAACTCCAAAAACAGCCGCCCGCGAGCAGCGGGATTGCCGGTCGCGGGTGCGGCATAAGTCACGGCATTTTAGTTACCTCATGGTCGGGACTGTTTCAAGTGAAATATTGCACAAACTATGAAAAAGTTGAAAGTTCAATGCGCTCTTGTTTGCGGCGGAATGCGCCCGCCCGGCATTGTCATTGCCGGGCGGGGCGTTATATTACTGTTAAGCGAGGCGTAAATTTATGGACTCTTCCGGCGATCTGGCGCTGCAAATACAGGCCATGCGGGATTTTTTCACAAGCGGGGCGACTTTCAGCCGCACCTTTCGGCAGGCGGTTCTGGACCGGCTGTACGCTTGCGTCAAGCGGCGCGAGGCCGACCTTGCGGCCGCGCTTAAGGCGGACCTCGGCAAAGCGCCGGGCGAGGCCTATTTGACGGAAATCGGCCCCATTTTAAGCGAGGTCGCGTTTTTGCGCCGCCACTTGCGCGCTCTGATGCGGCCGCGCCGGGCGCGCACGCCGCCGGCCCTGTTTCCGGCCCGCAGCCGCATTTATGCCGAGCCGCTGGGGGTGTGCCTGGTCATGGCGCCCTGGAATTACCCGGCCCATTTGGCGCTTATTCCTCTGGCCGCGGCGGTGGCCGCCGGCAATTGCGCAGCGCTCAAGCCTTCATCGCGCGCGCCGGCCACGGCGGCTCTGCTGGCCGACATGGCAGCGGAGTGCTTCGCGCCCGAGCATGTTTATGTGGCGCAGGGGCAGGGCGCGACCACGGGCGCAGCTTTGCTCGCCGAGCCTTGGGATTTTATTTTTTACACAGGCAGCGCCCGCATTGGTCGCGAAGTCGCGGCCGCGGCGGCCCGGCGTCTAACTCCGGTCTGCCTGGAACTGGGCGGCAAATGTCCGGCTATTGTGGCCGCTGACGCCAATATTGATAAGGCCGCCCGGCGCATTGCCTGGGGCAAGCTGCTTAATGCCGGGCAAACTTGCGTGGCTCCGGACTACGTGCTGGCGGAAAGGCCCATAAAGGACCGGCTGGCGGCGGCCCTGCGCGCCGAATTTACGCGCTTTCCCGGCCGGGGGCGGGCGGCATTGGCCAACCCCGATTACGGGCGGATCATCTCGGCCGAAGCCCTGGCCCGTCTGGAAAAGCTCAGCGGCGGCGCAGCGGCCTGCGACCGTGAAAGCCTGCGCCTGGCCCCGCTGGTTATGGATGAAGCGGGGCCGGAGCATCCGGTTATGGCCGAGGAGATTTTCGGCCCCCTTCTGCCTGTCCTAAGCGTGGTTGACCTTGATGCGGCCGCGGA
>CBDTYX010000302.1:0-2422 GCA_965364745.1 uncultured Desulfovibrionaceae bacterium
CTGACCAGCAGGTTTTCCGCTCCTCCGTGCCGCCCGGTGGTGATCACCGGCGGGTGTTCGACAAGCAGCAGCGTATTGGGGGCGAATGTTTCACGGTCCAGGTTTTGTAATTCCCCGGCCAGGGACTTTTGTAGTTCGTGGACGTCGCTATAAGCCATGACGCCCAGGTCAATGACCTTCCAGACGGTTTGTGTGGGCATGTATACCTCCGGGCCGGCCGAGCAAACTATGAAGTGCGGCCCTGCGCGAAAAAATCCGGGACCCGGAACAAGGCTGGGCGAGCCTTAAAAGGTTCGAAGCTCCCGGATCAGGAAGGCACTGTAATTGAATTACAGGTTGAGCGCAAGGCAGGAGCGCTTGCGCGGAATTGTGAATGCCGCCGCGCCATGAGGGGGGCAGGCGCGGCGGCATAAGGGGGATAGGAAGCGGTTTATAATTTTATAAGTTGGCGGTGCCGGCTCCAGGGTCAGTGCCCGGGGCCGGGCAATCCGCGTTTTCAGCACAACAGGCTTTTTTGCCTTTGGCTGGGCGTTTTCCTTCAATGGTGGTCAGAATTACGCCGAAGATAATGGCGATGGCCCCGATCCAGCCCAGCGTCGTGAATTGTTCGCCCCACCACAGCCAGGAGAAGAACGCGGCAATGAGGGGTTCAAATGTGATGAGCACGCCCACGCGGCTGATCTCCAGGCGCTTAAGACCAGCGCAATAAGCCTGGTAGCCGCCCCACACGGTAACCAGGGCCAAAAGGGCGAGGTAAAACCAGTTTTCCAGCGTCTTATTAGGCATGAAGTCCACAAAAGGCAGCATGAACAGAGCGCCGGCGGGCAGGATATACATGTACATGGTGATGGGCGAATAGTTTTGCAGAAATTTTTTGCCGAAGCAAAAATGCAGAGAATAGCAGAAGCCCGAGGCAATGCCCGAGGCCACTCCCCACCAGGCCGCGCCTTCGGCGAGGCCGCCGCCGGAAATGCACATAAGGCTCACCCCGATTACGGCGAGAACAATGGCCAGGATCCGCCACTGCGAGAGGTGCTCCTTAAACAGGAGCACGCCCCAGAAAGCCACAAATACCGGAGCCGCTCCGTTTTGCAGCACTGAAGTCATGGCCGAACCGGCGCCTTTGACTCCGATCATGTAGGTGAGAAACAACCCGGCGATGCCGGGGATGCCGAACAAAAGAAACGTGACGGCCATGCGGCCGGGCACGCGCCATTTATTGACAATGGCCGCGTGAACGGCAAAGAACACAAAGCCGATGCCTGCGCGCCAGAAGGCGGTTTCCAGGGGGCTGATGCCTGCGTCCAGGCTGAAGCGACCTAAGGGGCCGATCATGGACCAACACAGGGTGGCCAGAAAAACGAAAAAATAGCCGAGGAGGGTTTGCATATAAGGGCTCTTTGGATATGCGGGTGATTAGGGAAGATATAGAACTGCCTGCCCCCCTAACGGAGGCTTTTGGCCGAGGGGCAGGCAGATGCGCACGGATTTGCTTCTTAGGAGGGTGGCTTTCATGGGCGGGAAGGCCACTGGAAGCATACCGACAAATTTTAAATAATCTACACCCTTTAAGTCCGCAAGTTAAAAAATCATTAGGTTTTTGTTAGTTCAAACTCTGATGTTTGGGTTTGAAATGGCCTGCGCTGTCTATTTCCTCACCTTGAGTGTTTATGAAAAAACAGAGGTAAATACGAGGATCAGGTTTTATTTCAAGCGTTCGAGCTCCCCTTTGGCGCAAACGCGCCGCCGGAGGGCGTCCGGCCCATCCCTTGCGGGGCGGGCCGGACGGCTGAACCAATTAATTATTGGGGAAATAATCTTCGCAGGTGCCTTCGCGGTACACGTCCAGGGTGTTGCAGTGCAGCATGCCGCCGAAGCGGTAAACCTTTTCGTAAGCAACAGGCAGCACTTCCACGCCCAGCTTGTCCAGCTGTTCCATGTAGCCGGGTTCCTTGTCGGACACGACAATGGTCTTGGGGCCGAGAGAGAAGGTATTCATGGAAATCCAGTTGGGGCCGCGCAGGCCTTTGCCGTCGGCCGGGGCGGACATGGTCAGGTCGTCGTGCCAGTCGTACTGCGGACGGGCGGCGGTGACCACTTCCCAGTCGTTGCGCTTGAACAGATCCATGATGCCGGGGGTGAGGATGTTCTTGTCCGCGCTGACGAGAGCCAGGCCGGGGCGCACAAAGGTGAGAATCACGTCGATGTGCCAGGGGCGCCAGTAACCGGCCGGAGTGGAGTCAAACTGGATGGGGCGCAGGCGCAGGCCGCGGCTGGCCAGATAACGGCGCAGCCATTCCATGCCGGCTTTGTTGGTCACGGCCGAAGCCTGCCAGAAGACGTCCTTGCCGGCGCGGCAGGCGTCGGCGGCGTCCCACATGGGTTCTTTTTCCGTAAGGTGGTATTCCCAGTTGAGCATCTT
>CBDTYX010000303.1:0-2409 GCA_965364745.1 uncultured Desulfovibrionaceae bacterium
CTGTGAGTATTGGATATTCAGCTTGGGCCATAACTCCTTGAACTTGCCGGACACTTCATCCACAAATTCCTGCGGAGTCTTGCCGCTTTTTTCCGCCGCCTGGGCGATTTTATCCCCATGCTCGTCCGTGCCGGTAAGAAAATACGTTTCTTGGCCCAGCAAACGGTGGAAGCGGGTCAGCGCGTCAGCCACAATGGTGGTGTAGGCGTGCCCCAGATGCGGGTTTGCGTTTACATAATAGATGGGTGTGGTGATATAAAATTTATCCATACATAACTACCTTACTTTATGAACAAACAATCTTCGCAGCATCAAAAACATTACAGCCTAGCTTGCGCGTAGGCCTGGTCTTTCAAATACAAACGCAGGCGGTCCTCCCATTCGCGCAGCGCCTCTTCAGGCACGCCTTTAGCCCGCCCTTTAAGCAACGCCTTATCCTGCGCGGCCACCGCCGCCTTAAAATTTCCGGCTCTGGCTTGTGCCGCGGCCAACGTATCATATAAGCCTGGGTCCTGAACTTTATCATTGGCCAGCGCGGCCAGCGCAAGCTCAACAGCCAGGGAACCGTTCCAATAATGATTGTCCGGACAGGTGGCTAGAAACCAGGCAAAGTCGTTCAACACCCGCGCATCTTTGCTCGCCGCGCCAAAAGCCGCTTCCAGGTCCTGCCGGGCTTCTTCATAGCGCCCTTGCGCGGCGTAAACTCTGGCCCGGCTGGTCAGCAAGCCCACATCTCGCGGGTAAATACGAAGTCCCAGGCTGAAATCGCCTTCAGCCAATTCCGGTCGTCCGGCATAGAAAAAAAGATTGCCGCGATTAAGCAGCGCGCCGCAATGCCTACCGTCCAGCGCAAGCGCGGCGTTAAAATCGACCAAAGCCCCCTTAGCCTCGCCCTCGCTCAAAAACATCATACCGCGCTCATTCAAAAAATCAGCATTTCCGGGTGAAAGCTGCGCCGCTTTAGTCATAAATTCAACAGCTTCCCGCGCCCTCCCCACTCTCCACAGCACCACGGCCATGTTGGCGTCGATCCGGGCCGCATTGGGCTCCAGGCGCAAAGCTTCGGCATACCAATGCCCGGCCGACTCCCAATCGCCGCGATCCTGATAAAATGCGGCCAAGGCCGCATGACCTTCGCTGTCGGGCGCGCCTCTCTGCGTCTGCTCCTTCAGATAGGCCTCGGCTTCACGGGCCATGCCCTGCCTGGCTTTAACAATGCACAAAAGCAGCACCGGCTGCAACTCACGGGGCAAAAGCCGATGCGCGATAGCCGCGTCGCTGCCGGCCGCGCTTAAATCATTCTCGCCCAGCGCCCCCCAGCCGCGGTATACATAAGTCCAACCCTGATCTTTGCCGGAAAGGCCTGCTTCCGCAAGCAGCTCATTTGCCTTGTCGCGCAATTGACGCCACGCAGCGGCGGACTCCAGGCGCACCAACTCGCCCAACGCCGCGCCGGGCATGTATGGGTGCACTTGCCCGCTCCTGGCGGCGCCGCTGCTCTGCAGCCGCCAATCCGAAGGAGGATATTGGCCGCCGTCTGCTCGAAAAATGCCGGAATCAGCCCGGGCAGTGAACGGCGCAATCAATGCGGTTAAAAGGCAAAGCGCCGCAAAAGGCAAAAAAAGGCGCGCCCTTGCGCCGTCTCTCAATATATGCATAGTGCCCCGCAACTGACCTCAAAACAGGCCGTACAACATTTCGGCCGTACCTTGTACCACTTTGCCCGGTAAATCAAGCCGGAAGACCCAGTTGCCGCCCCACAAGCCTGCACGCCTCGGCCGATACCTCCGTCAGCGGCCGGGAAGCATCAATAACCGCAAACCGCTCAGACTCCTGGCGGGCCAACTCCAGAAAACCTTCACGCACCAGACAATGAAAGGCCAGATCTTCAGCTTCAAAGCGGCCTTCAGACTCTACTTTGTTTTCCAGAATATTACGCGCCCTGGCCCTGGCCAACCCCTCCGCCGCCGGCAAATCCAAAAGCAGGGTTAAGTCCGGCTTAAGTCCTTTTGCGGCGACGTCATTGAGCGAGCGCAGCAAGGCCGCATCCCGGCCCCGGCCATAGCCTTGATAAGCCAGGGTGGAGTCGCTGTAACGATCGCAAATGACCACTTTACCCGCCCGCAGTGCCGGAACGATGATCTCGTGCACGTGTTGAGCGCGGTCGGCCAGATAAAGAAACAGCTCGGCTTCCGGCGTAATGCCCGCATTGCGCATATCCAGAAGTTGCGTGCGCAGCGCCCGGCCCAGCCGGCAGCCGCCGGGTTCGCGAGTGAGCAGCGCCTCCCGACCGGCTGCGCGTAGATATTCGGCCACAGTCGCTATCACGCTGCCCTTGCCGGACCCCTCTATGCCTTCGAAAGTAATGAACACTGGTCATCCTTTGCGGTTTCGCGCTTGGCGGCGGCC
>CBDTYX010000304.1:0-2408 GCA_965364745.1 uncultured Desulfovibrionaceae bacterium
CATATCGGTCACCGTGAATTTTTTATTGCACAGCTCAATGACATCGCCTGCTTTGGGTATTTCGCCCAGATTGTCCATAAAATGCGCGGCCAGTTTCTTGTACATATCCGTATCGATGGGACATTGCAGGGGCAGGTGCTCTTCCAACTCATCCAGAGAAAGATCGCCGGAAACCAGATAGCTGCCGCCTAATTCGGCAACCACATCGGGCTCTTCATTGTCAAATTCGTCCTGGATCTCTCCCACGATGGCCTCGACAATATCTTCCATGGTCAAAATGCCCTGCCAGTCGCCGTATTCATCCACCACCACGCAAAATTGCCGGCGCTTGGCCTGCATGTCCTGCAGCAGTTTGTCCAGGCGCACGGTTTCCTGCACATAGGCCGGATCACGTAAAAGATCGCGCAAGCTGGCGCCTTTCTGCAAACTTAAGAGATCTTTGGCATGGATAAAGCCCACAATGCTGTCCTTGTCGTCGTCATAAACCGGAAAGCGGGTGTGGCCGCTTTCTTCCAGCACCCGCATCACTTGTTCCAAGTTATCGCCGACATGCAACAGCACCGTGTCCATGCGATGAGTCATGATATCTTTGGCGGTTCTGTGGTAAAAGCTGAAAATATTATCCAGCATGCGGCCGCCTGAGGCGTCAAGTTTGCCGCCCTTGCTTGATTCCATGATCAGCATGCGCAATTCTTCAGGCGAATGGCTCTGTTCGGCCTCGGAGGCAGGTCGGATGCCGATCAGGCGTAAAAACGCGTTGGAGATGCCGTTCAGGATTACGACTACGGGATACCAGAGCAGGTAAGCTAGGCGCATGGGCCGCGCCAGAACGAGCACGGTTTTTTCCGCTTTTTGGATGGAGATGGACTTGGGCGCCAGCTCCCCGAAAACCACATGCAAAAAAGTTATGATGGCAAAGCCGATAGCCATGGACAGCGAAGAAATGACCGCCTGGTTGGTGATGGAAAAAATTTCCAGAACGGGGCGGAGTATGCGCGCCACTGCCGGTTCGCCTATCCAGCCGAGTCCCAAGCTGGCCAGGGTGATGCCGAGTTGACATACGGACAGGTAAGCGTCGAGGTGGGCCATGCCGAACAGGGCGCTTTGGGCGCGTCTGTCGCCTCTGGCGGCCAATAGCTCCATGCGGGTTTTGCGCGCTTTGACAAAGCCGAATTCGGCGGCCACAAACATGCCGTTGAGCAGTACCAGAAAAAGGGCAAAAAGAAGCAATGCTCCGGTATACACAAATAACTCCGCAAAAGTTTTAATTTATCGTCAATTCCCGTATATGTGATCCGCCGGGAAAATAAAAGTGAAAACACCGCGCCGCAGATGGAATACGGTTAAAATCATATCAATTGCGCCTCAAACCAAGTTTTCCCGGTCCGGAATTTCCAGAAGGCTTTTGCCCTTGCTCCGGGCGAGGGCCAGGCGGGCGTCATGCTCGGCGCGGGTAAAAGTCCGCCCGGCCAGGTCATAGGCCTTGGCCGGCAAAAGCCCGTCAGGCGTTTCCAAACCGGTCGGACGACGGGGCAGGCAGACGCGATCTTCCAGACGCTGCCTGATGCCCAAAGTATGCGTGTGTATGAAAAAAGCCGCGCGGACGCGTTCCAAATCCGTAGGCAGGCATAAGGCTCGCAGAGCAATGCCGGGACGGTTTTTTTTCATTTGGGCGGGTATCTGGATCACATCCACAGCCCCGGCTGCGAACAGAGCGTCCATGGCCGCGCCCAGCTCTTCGCCGCTCAAGTGGTCAATATGGCTTTCCAAAACCCAGACTTGGTCCAGTTCCTCCTGCCCCTGCGCAGCAAGCAGAAAGAGACGTAAACCCCGTCCGGCCGGATTGGTGCCGAAACTTAAGGACTTGCGTTTTAAAAATCCTTGCGGTCCATCCATAAAAGTCACATCCAGGCAGTCCAAAAGCAGCGCACCGGTTGGCGTGGTGATTTCCCAGTCATAAGTGGTGGAAAATACAGGCTTGCCCTGCATCAGTTCCAGGGTGGCCGGCGCCGGCAGGGGAGTTTCGCCGTGCGCGATGTTCACCGTGCCGGAAAACCAGGGCAGGGGTGAGGAAAAGATCCGCTCGACGCCCAGCTGTTCCAGGCAGAAGGCCGCGCCCAGCACATCCACCAGGGTGTCTATTGCGCCCACTTCGTGAAAGTGCACGTCTTCGCGGGCCATGCCGTGTACGGCGGCCTCGGCTTCAGCCAGACGCATAAAAGCCCGTCTGGCCAGAAACCAGACCCGGTCGGATAAAGGCAGGGCGCGGGCAATATTCAGAATATCCTCCAGATGGCGCAGAGGCTGCGGCTGCACTGTCTCTTCTATAATCAGACAGTGCCCGGCAAAGCCTTCCCGCTGTATTGTTTCCGCGCGCAAGTCGGCAACAAGCCCCGCATTTTTGAGCA
>CBDTYX010000305.1:0-2401 GCA_965364745.1 uncultured Desulfovibrionaceae bacterium
GGTGGCGACCCCTGATGGTCCCCGCTCCCCCGTTCGCCTTATTTCCTAAAACGCCACATCCAGATCCAGGGCGTCGAGGAGGCCGTCGCCGCGTTTGGGCACGGCCTGGGTATTTTGTCCGATGGCGGCTTCGTCCACTTCGCCCTGGTACACGGCGGCGGCAGTCAGGCAGCGGATGGTGCGCACGACCACCCAGGCGTAGCCGAAGCCCAGGGTGAAGACCAGGAGCAGCGCGTTGGTGACGTAGAGGGAGATAAAGGTGCTGACCGGCAGGCCGCAGGTAAAGCGCGCGCCGGGCAGGGAGAGGTGATCGTAGAACCAGCGGGTTTTGCAGGCCGCGTAGTAGAGAAAGCCCAGAGCGATAACCAGGATGGCGGCGAAATAAAGGACCATGATCATGAGCATGGCGTGCTCGAAAGTGGAGCCGCCGTGCATCATGCTGCCGGCTAGGAGGATGAAGTAGCCGTAGCCGAACACGCCGAAGAGGACGAGGGCGAGAACCGCGACGCCGAGGCCGATGAAGAAGGACTTGTACAGGGGCTTGGCCGCGCCGTTGAAGGAAAACTTCAGGCTGCCCCAGTAGACGTTGTTGAAGACCAGGCGGTAGAGCCGGGCGGTGATGTAGGGGGTGAGGCAGCCGAGGCAGACCACGTTGGCGATGGACAGAAAGATGACGTTATTGGCGAATTTAACGGCCGAACCGGCCAGGTTGGCGTAAATGCCGCGCCAACGGGTGCGGGTGAGGCGGAAGCGGATGGAGCGGTACATGGCGAAATAAATGGCCCAGAACAGCGCCGGAACGGCGATGAGCCCCAGGAGCGGCGCGAAGTTCAGGATAAAGGAATAGAGCATGAGCGCGGCAAAGACGATAAGGAAGCTGACGAACAGCTCCAGGCCGTTGCCGGTGTATTCCAGGGGGCTGCCCAGGATATTGGCGTGCTTCCACAAGTATTTGCGCACCTTGACCTTGCCCCAGAAGTGATAAATGCCCAAGGTGAGGATGGTGAAGATGAAATTGACGATCATGATGCCGAACAGCTCGGCCCCCTGGCCGCTGAACGAGGCAAAGGCCTTTTTGGGGGCGAATTTGAGATCATCGGCCAGGAAATTGTTCACGGGCACGGGAGTTTGGGCGACTTCCGGCGCGGCGCCCTGGTCACCGTTGTTATGTTCCAAGGTCATGGAGCCTCCTGATTAAGCTCAAGCGTGGCGTTCTTACCGGGGATATACCCCATCTTAAAGGGGCAGGCCAGCTTTTTATGAAAAACGGGCGGAGGGTTGCCCTCCGCCCGTTTGCGTGTCTGAAGCATTACGCGCCGCGCGCGACGGCTACTCTTTCCAGTGGTTGCCCACGTAGCGCACAATTTCGGTGGTGCCTTTGCTCTGCACCACGGTAAACGTGCCGTTGAGAGCCCCTTCCTTGGTATCGGCCACGCATTCATACAGGCACTCGCGGTAGCGCACCTGCCCGGCGTAGTCAAAGGGCGTGCCGGGGTCGGTTTTGCGATAGCTCACCCGAATGGAGTCTTCGGGCACGTAGTAGTAACGGGCCACATACTTGCCGCCCTGCTGCACCACTTGCTTGGCGTTCTGGTTGGGCTGGATGTTTTTGTTGATGACGTTTATCCGGCGGTGGGCGTGAGCCTCAAGGCCTGCCAGCATGGCGGGATCTTGCCCGGCCACGCGGGTATCGCCCTTGCTCTGGGTGGTGGCCGCAGCGGTTTGGGTGACCACCGGCTTGGCGACCGCGGCTTTGTCTGCGGCAGCCTTGTCGGCAGCGGCTTTATCCGCGGCGGCTTTGTCGGTCGCGGCTTTGTCCGCGGCAGCGACTTTGTCCGTGGCGATTTTGTCGGCATCATCCTTGCTCTTAAACACAGAGCTGCCGGCAGCGCCTTTGTCGTCGGCAGCGCCTTTGGCGACCTCGTCATCTTTGGTCCAGCGCCCGGCGGCTTTGTCGGCAGCGGCTTTGTCGGCAGCGGCCTGCGCGGCCAGCTTGTCCGAAGCGGCCTTGGCGGCGGCTTTATCGGTCACGCCCTTGTCGCTGCTCGTCTTGTCGGCCGCGCCTTTGCCCGCGGCCGTTTTGTCGGCAGCGGCTTTGTCGGCCGCAGCTTTATCGGCCGCAGCTTTACCCGCGGCGGCTTTATCCGCGGCGGCCTTGTCGGCCGCAGCCTTTTCTTCGGCGGCCTTGTCCGCGCCGATAATTTTGGGGGTATCGGCAATATCCTGCCCCTCAGGCGCCAGGGTGGCATTGCCGGTCGGCAAGGTCGCGTTGCTTGCGGGCAGGGTTGCATTGCTCGCGGGGAGCGTGGCGTTGCCGGCGGGAATAGTCGCATTGCCGGAAGGTAACGTTGCATTGCCGGCGGGCAGGGTCGCATTGTCGGCGGGTAAAGTGGCGTTGGCC
>CBDTYX010000306.1:0-2389 GCA_965364745.1 uncultured Desulfovibrionaceae bacterium
CAAAGCCGACAAACGCACGAGCATGGTCAGCAGGCTGTCGATAGTCCGGATATTGATGCTCCCGAACCGCCGCAGCATCACCTCCAACCGCTCTTGAGCCGCGGCGGGGGTGAACAGGGGCAGCTCGGGAGAGGGGGGCCAAAAGGGGTGAGACCCCTTTAGGTCCCCCTCTACCGAACCCTCTCCCCTCCTTAACCCTGATTGGGTTTTGGGGGACGGGGAAGCGGCGGCATCCAAAATGACGTTTTCGCTTGAACTGTCATCCTGAACGCAGCGCAGGGCAGTGAAAGATCCATCTTCCTCTTCTTGTTCACCCTCAAAGGTTAAGAGGGATGTCTCGTAACGCTCGGAATCCGTTTCCGCTTTGGCTGAGGAACAACAAGACGGCGCCTCCTCCGCCCTCCCCTCCAGGGCGTAGGTTTTCAGCTCCTTAATGAGGCGTTCCTTCATTTCCGATGCCGCGGCGTTGGTGAACGTGGCGGCCAGAATTTCCGGCCAGGCATGAGGGCGTGCGCCCGGTCGCGCCAAATCGCGCAACGCGATCTCGCCCTCCCCGCCCGAGGCGGCCAGAAGCTCAAGGAAACGCCGGATCAGGGTGTACGTCTTGCCCGATCCGGCCGATGCGGTGATTTGCTCAAGTTGTCCCATAGCGGCTTAATACCAAGTTGCAGCCAAACCGGTGTTAATTGCTCAAAAATTAAAATGCAACCTGCTGATGGCCATAACTGGTTTCTGCAGTTAACACCTGTCGGTTTCAACTTGGTATAAGTATATATATTCGTCCTGTTCCAGTCCATCCGACAACGCGTTGGCATAAAACGAGCCGCGAAGCCTGCTCGTTTTATGTCGACGCCAAAAAATAAACAGTCAAACAGGTCCGGGCCGGCGAGAGGGTCCGGAAGAGGGGAGCCTAAAGAGTTGGCAGTCTTCGGGTTACCCTCTCCCGGCTGCCTTCGCGCACCCCCTTACTCCGTCTTGCACGGCGCCTCCGGCACCATGCCTTTGAGGCCCAATTGGCCGGTGGATTCGAGCACGGAGCGCCAGTAATCGGAGGCAATGTTCAATTTCTGGCGTTTGAGAGTGACCAGGGAGAGGGGCAGGTGCACGTAGCGGCCCATGAGTTTGGCCACGACCATGCCGGTTTTGCCGGCCATGGCCGCGTGCACGGCCTGCTGGCCCAAAAGGCCGCAGTAGACGCGATCGTTGGCGTTGGCGGGCACGGAGCGGATAATGTAGCTGGGATCGATGTATTTGATGCCCACGGGCAGTTTTTTTTCCGCGAAGTAGCGGTTGATTTCCGCGCGCAAATAGTCGGCGATATCGGCCAGGATGATGTTGCCCGAGGCGTCGGTCTGGTTGGTCTGGGTCAAGAGATGCTGCCCGGCGCCTTCGGCGAGGACGATGACCGCGTGTTTGCGGGAGCGCAGGCGCGCTTCCAGGGCGGGCAGGAGGCCGCCTTCGCCTTCCAGGCTGAAGGCCGCTTCGGGCACGAGCACGAAGTTGACTTCTTTGATGGACACGGTGGCGTGCGCGGCTATAAAACCCGATTCGCGGCCCATAAGCTTGACGAGGCCGATGCCGTTGTGCATGCCCACGGCTTCGGTATGGGCGCACTGAATGGCTTCGGCGGCTTTGTCCACAGCGGTTTCAAAGCCGAAAGACGGCGAGATGAAGTTGATGTCGTTATCAATGGTTTTGGGAATGCCGATGATGGAAATGCGCAAACCACGTTTTTTTACTTCCTCATAAATGCGGATGGCCGCGCGCATGGTGCCGTCGCCGCCAATGAGGAAGAGAGCGTTGACATTCATGCGCTCCAGGGCGTCGACCACGTCTTCGGGCGGCTGCGGCCCGCGCGACGAGCCCAAAATGGTGCCGCCGAACTGATGGATGTTGCTGACTTTATCCGGGGTGAGCTCCATGAGCTCGTGCCCGTATTTGGGGATGAAACCCTCCAGGCCGTAGCGTACGCCGAGCACGGCGGGCACGTTGTAGGCGTGGCAGGCCTCCATGGTAATGGCCCTGATCACGTCATTGATGCCGGGGCACAGGCCGCCGCAGGTGACTATGGCGCATTTGGTTTTGGAGGGGTCAAAGTAGAGCTCGCGGCGCGGCCCGGCCAGTTCGAGGCCCATGTGGCGGGGTTTTTCGGCGTCGGGCAAAAATTCGTCATCCAGAAAAAAGGGAAAGGGCGTATCTTCCACATAGCGGCAAAAGTGCAGGGGGGTAGGGATTTTACGCGCGCCCAGGCTGATGATGCGGGCGGTTTCATGATCGGCTGCGGCTTTGGGGCTCATAATGCTTCTCCCGAGTAAAATGCTTTAAACTTTCGGCGCAGGCGCTAAACATGCGAACGACACTAGACGCGTAACGTCAATGTAAGCTTTCC
>CBDTYX010000307.1:0-2387 GCA_965364745.1 uncultured Desulfovibrionaceae bacterium
ACCTCGGCCGTGAAAAGTTCGTCGAGCGAGTCTGGCAGTGGAAAGAAGAATATGCCGGCAATATCACCCGCCAGATTCGGGCCATGGGCGCTTCCGTAGACTGGACCCGCGAGCGCTTCACCATGGATGAGGGCCTTTCCCGCGCCGTGCGCGAAGTGTTTGTGCGCCTGTATAACGACGGCCTGATTTACAAGGGCGAGTACATCATCAATTGGTGCGGCGATTGTCATACCGCTTTAGCCGACGATGAAGTGGAGCACGAGCCCCAGAAAACCAGTCTTTGGCATATCCGCTATCCCCTGGCTGACGGCAGCGGCGAACTTGTGGTGGCCACCACCCGTCCGGAAACCATGTTCGGCGACTCGGCCGTGGCCGTGCACCCCGATGACGAGCGCTATCGGCACATGATCGGCAAAATGGTGCGCCTGCCGCTTACCGACCGCCAAATCCCGGTTATCGCCGATAAATACGTGGACATGGAATTCGGCACCGGCGCGCTTAAAGTCACGCCGTCCCACGACCACAACGACTGGCAGCTTGGGCACAAGCACAACCTGGCCTTTATTCAGGTTATTGACGAGCACGGCATTATGCTGGCCGAAGCCGGCAAGTATGCGGGCCTGAGCAAAGAAGCCGCTCGCGAGGCCGCTGTGCGCGATCTGGAAGCTCAGGGTCTTCTGGTCAGCACCGAAGCTTACGACAACAACGTGGGCGTGTGCTACCGCTGCAAAAACGTGGTCGAACCCCATGTGTCCAAGCAGTGGTTTGTGGCCACCACCAAGCTGGCCCCCCGCGCTCGGGCCGCTGTGCCGGAGCAGACGGAAATTTTGCCCGCCTCCTGGGTAAAGACTTACTATAACTGGCTGGACAATATCCGCGACTGGTGCATCAGCCGCCAGATCTGGTGGGGACACCGCATCCCGGCCTGGGACTGCGCTTGCGGACATACTACCGTGGCTGTGGATGCTCCAAAGGCTTGCGCACAATGCGGCGGATCGGACCTTAAACAGGACCCCGATGTGCTGGACACCTGGTTTTCATCCGGGCTATGGCCGTTTTCCACGTTAGGCTGGCCGGATAAAACTGAGGATCTGGCCGCCTTCTATCCCACTTCCGTGCTGGTCACCGGATTCGACATTCTGTTTTTCTGGGTGGCCCGCATGATCATGATGGGCCAGTACTGCATGGACGAAATTCCGTTCCGGCAGGTCTACATCCACGCTCTGGTGCGCGACGGGCAGGGGCGCAAAATGTCCAAGTCTCTGGGCAATGTGGTGGACCCCATGGATGTGATCAAGCAATTCGGCACCGATTCCCTGCGCTTCACCCTGGCCTCCTTGGCGGCCATGGGCCGGGACATCAGACTTTCCGAAGACCGCATCGAAAGCTCCCGCCATTTTGTGAACAAACTCTGGAACGCGGCGCGTTTTTCGCTCATGAACCTGCCCCCGGCGGCGGACGGGCCTGTGGCGGAAGTGGCCTGGGATAAAATTACCGGCCTGCATCACAAATGGATTATCCATCGCCTGGAGGAAATCAAACGCGAAACCGACGCCTCCCTTGCCGCTTTCCGTTTCAACGACGCGGCGCAGGGGCTGTATAAGTTTGTCTGGAACGAGTTGTGCGACTGGTATTTGGAGTTAGTTAAACCGGACATGCAGGCCGGCGGCGAGCGCCGGGCCGCGGCCCAATATGTGCTGAGTGTGGTGCTGCAGGAAACGCTTATTTTGCTGCATCCGGTAGCGCCCTTTGTTACCGCTGAAATCTGGGCGGCGTTGCCGGGCAAAACCGGCGGCGACATCGCCGCCGAGCTCTTCCCGGCCGCGCACAGCGCCTGGGATGACCCGGCCGCGGCGGAAGATATGGAAGCGATCATGGCCGTGATCGGTACCGTGCGCACCATACGGGCGGAACTGAACATCGCGCCCTCGCATCGGCTCAACGTGCTGGTGCGTCCGGCCTCGACCGCGCAGGCGGGGCTTCTGGAAGCCAACCGGGAAGTGATCGTCACTCTGGCCCGCCTGGGCGAACTCGTCATTGACGCGGCCGCTGTGGCGCCCAAGGCTTCGGCCAGCGGCGTGGCCGCCGGGGCCGAGGTCATTGTGCCCCTGCACGGCGCGGTGAACCTGGCCGATGAAGTGGCCCGCCTGGATAAAGAACTCGCCAAGCTGGAAAAGGAATTCAACATGCTTTCCGGCAAGCTGGCCAACCCCGCCTATGTGGACAAGGCCCCGGCCGAACTGGTCGAGCGCGACCGCGCCCGCGTAGCGGAGCTGGGCGAAGCCCGGCAAAAGCTTACGGCCCTGCAGGCGCGGTTTAAAGAAGCTATGAATGAGTAAATGACCAGGGAGGGGGCTGCACGTCTCCTCCTGACCATCCCTCCCCCG
>CBDTYX010000308.1:0-2386 GCA_965364745.1 uncultured Desulfovibrionaceae bacterium
GCTTCACTCAATCTCTATCAACTCATCCGCTTCGAAACTGCGCGGGGCGGGGCGGCCGATGACGGAGTCCCAGAGCATGGGGGACAGGCCGGTGCCGGGGCGTTTGGCGGTGAGGTTGCCTTCGGTGAATATTTCTCCGGCGGCGATGGGCCGCGCGGCCACGATGCTTTTGCGGGCAATGGCGATATTGGGGATTTCCGAGGGCGAGGGTTGTTTGCTTGGACTGCCGAGCATGGTTTCAATGCGCCGGATGCCGCTGACCATGGCTGCAAGCTCGTGGGGCAGCAGGGAGATTTTATGGTCGGGTCCGGGCAGGTCGCGGTCGAGGGTGAAGTGCTTTTCAATGACGACCGCGCCCAAAGCGGTAGCGGCCAAGGCGGCTTCCAGGCCCAGGGTGTGATCGGAGTAGCCGACGCCGGCGATGCCGGGCAGGGCCTGGCCGAGGGTTTGCATGGCCCGCAGGTTGACGTCGGCGTCGGGCGTGGGGTAGCCGGAGTTGCAGTGCAGGATGTAGAGGCGGCGAGGGTCCTGGCCGGCGGCGAGAAGCGCCTCCACAGCGGCGTGCACGTCTTGCATGGTGCACATGCCGGTGGACAGGATGACCGGCTTGCCAAGGGCGGCGATACGCCGCAAGTAGGGCAGGTTGTTGACCTCGCCGGAGGGGATTTTGTAGCGGGCCATGCCGAGGCGCTCTAAAAGGGCGATGCTTTCGTGGTCAAAGGCCGTGGACATGAACTCAATGCCGCGCTCTTTGCAGCGGGCTACGAGTTCGGTGTGGGCGGCGGCGTCCAGCTCAAGCCGACGCAGCATGGAGATTTGGTCCTGCTTGCCTCCGGGCCCCAGGTTTTCTTTTTGATATTCGGCGCGGGGCGCGAAGCGCGAGGCCAGGCGCTCGGCTTTGAAGGTCTGAAACTTGACCGCATCGGCCCCGGCTTCGGCGGCGACATCCACCAGGCGGCGGGCCAGATCCGGGTCGCCGTTGTGGTTGACTCCGGCTTCGGCAATGATGAACACCCGGCTCATGCGCGTTCCGCCTTGGCGGTGGTCGCGCGGCGGGCGGCCGAGCCCTTTTTTAAATTGACGAATTTCTTGCGCAGCAGTTCCTCACGGCTCTTGTTTTGCAGCACGTCTTTAAGCGCGGCCAAGGTTTTTTCGGCAAAAAAGCCGTCGCCGTAGGGGTTGTCCAGGTCGGCCTTGCGCAGTTTTTCGTTGAACTGGGCCGAGAACAATTTTTTGAGGCCTTTGGCGATGGAAGCGCTGTCCCCGGCGCAGGAGACGATATTGGGCGCGGGCAGACGGCCTTTCTGGCGGTCGCCCACGTTCAGGGTGGGCAACCCTAAGGCCGGGGTTTCCAGCATGCCGCTGGAAGAGTTGCCGGCCATGAGCCGGGCTTCGCGCAACAGGTTTATGTAGCGCAGCTGCCCAAGGTTTTTGTGGACCTTGATGCGGCCTTCGTGGGCAAAAGCGGCTAGTTCGAGCTGCTCGTTGATTTCCTGGCCGCCATAGTCGGCATTGGCGTAGGTGGCCAGAATTTGCAGATTTTCGTATTCCATGATGGTATTGATCAGATCCCACAGGACCATGAGGTTTTCCTGAACACTGCTTTTGGTTTCCGGGTGCCAGGTGAATACAACCCAGTCTTTGTCCGGCTTAAGGCCGAGGTCCGCGGCCTGGGCCTCGCGGGGCAGGTGCGGCAGACGGCGCAGGTTGTCGAGGCCGGCTTCGCCGGTCATGCGTATGCGCCAGGGCTCTTCGCCCATCTGGGCGATGCGCCGGGCGGAATCCTCCGAGCCGGGAAAGTGCAGGGCGGCCATTTTGGTTACCGCGTGGCGAATCTGGTCGTCAATGGCCCCTTCGGTAACGTCGCCGCCCGAGGCGTGGGCAATGGGAATGCCCATGACCAGGGCCGCGCTGCAAATGGGCAGAAGCTCATAGCGGTCGCCGAGCACGAAGAGCAGATCGGGAGAAAGGCGTTCCAGGGCGTCGGCCGCGCCAAGTCCGGCCAGACCCATGCCTTTGGCCGTGGCCGCCACGGAGGAAGAAGCCAGCAGCATATCCACGGCGGCGTCAACCACAAAGCCCTGCTCAATGATTTCGTTAACGGTCAGGCCGAATTCCGGGGCAAGGTGCGAGCCGGTGACCAGGACTTGCAGGTCGAGATCCGGATCATCTTTAATATCCTGCATGAGCCAGCGCAGCAGGCCGTATTCGGACCGGGCCGCAGTAACCACGCAAATTTTGGGACGAACATAAGTATTTTGAGCCATAAATTTATTGTCTTTGGTAAAAATTTAAACTTTTTGCACTATTTAATCGCAACTTATCAACAAAGCATCCCAACCTGACTATCCCTCCAATTCGGGTTCAGGAGGGGAGGAGGTTCGGA
>CBDTYX010000309.1:0-2379 GCA_965364745.1 uncultured Desulfovibrionaceae bacterium
GGCTCGTCGGTCGGCACCTGGGTGTGCACGCGCAAGTCGCTGCCCGTGGCTGCGGTCCAGCCGAATTTGTCGATGCGCCCCGACCACGGCGTAAAACCGCGCTCCGGCGATTCGGCAATAATGCGGTATTCAATGCCCACGCCTTCAAAGGTGATGTCGTCCTGGGTGTAGCCCGTGGGCTCGCCAAGGCCGGTGCGGATCTGCTCGGCAATGATGTCCACGCCTTTTTCGCCTTTGATGCGGGAAATAATGGCCGACACGCCGTTTTCCACCTGAATGCGCGTGTTTACTTCCATGAGGAAGGGGCGGCCGTCGCGGGTGACGATCCATTCCCAGGTGCCCACGCTGTCGTAGCCCACTTTGCGGGCCAGGGTCAGGGAATATTCGGTGATGTCGTCCAGCACTTTCTGGGCGTCAAAGCTGTAGTTTACCTCGCCGGGCACAAAGCCGGGCGCCACTTCCACTCGCTTTTGGTGCCCCGTGGACTGAATGGAGCAGTTGCGCGTGCCGAAATGCACCGGGGCCTTGCCGCTGCGGTCGGAAAGAATTTGCACTTCCAGATGGTTAAAGTCGGTAATGCGCTGCTCGATGAGCACGCCGTCGTCTTTAAACTGGCGCTGGGCATAGTTTCGGATGCGGCGGTACACCGAGCGGAACAGGGCCGGTTCATGCACCTCTTCAATGCCCATGCCGCCGCCGCCGGCCGAGGCTTTAACCAGCACTGTGGGCGACTCGATGCCGGACTGGATCTGGAAGTCGAACAGGCTCTGGGCCACGCGTTCTGCTTCCATTTCATCATAAATGGGCCTGTCCGAGCCGGGCACCGTGGGCACGCCCAAAGAGCGGGCCAGGCGTTTGGTGTTGATTTTATCGCCCAACTCGCGGATGACCCGCCAGGAGGGACCCAAGAAAATGAGCCCGCGCTCGCGCTGGGTGATGCGCCGGGCAAAACGGTAGTCTTCGGCAAAAAAGCCGTAACCGGGGTGAATGGCCGTGGCGTTGCTTTCGTCGGCCACAGTCAGAATTTCATTGGCGTCGTGATAGGAGGAGACGCGATAAAGGCTTTTTTCGCCGCCGACCTCGCGGGCCAGGCGCACATGCCCGGAATGGACGTCTTCCGCCGTGTACACGCAAACAAAATCCAGCTTTAGTTTTTTGCAGGCCTCAATAATGCGGACGGCGATTTCGCCCCGGTTGGCCACCAGTATTTTATGATCAATCACAGGTAATCCCTTAATAATAATTGGAGAATAATGCCAAAGCCATGTATCGCAGGGGGGGATTTCTGTCAAAGAAGATCCGTATTGGAGATTTTTTTCACATGGTCTGTTTGATATTATGTTTTTGCAAGGCCAGAACCAGCTTGTCCAACATGGCCTCCTGGCGTTCATTCAAATCATTGAACTCGAACGCCGCGGTTTTCTTGTCCGCGTCAAGACGCAGAATCTTCACCCTGACCGGCGGGATAATGAGTTTGTCTTTGATGCAAAATGTGGCGACGGCTTCATCGCCGACCGCAAAAGAGTGTTCGTTGGGCAGGCGGATGGCCATGCCGCCCACGCTTAAATCCGCAATGGAGAAAAAGTTTTCTTCTTCCGCAAAACGCACGGTAAGGCCGGGGGCCAGCACTCTGTAGACTCTGCGTTTGCCCTCCCGCCCGGGTTCATATTCAAAATCCATTTGAATCGCCATACTTACAGGCCTACCCTTTGCTCCAGAACAAACTCAACCCGTCTGTTCGTGGCGCGGTTTTCGTCTGAGGTGTTGGGAAAAAGCGGATTCATATCCGCAAGTCCGGTTGCCGTTAATCTCTTTGCCTCTATGCCCGCCCCAAGCATATACCTTAAAACAGCGACCGCACGCAAGGAGGAGATTTCCCAGTTATCCTTGAAGCGGCTTCCCGGCGGCGGGAGCCGGTCATCGGTATATCCCCTGATATTAATGGTTTGGTCGTTTTGTTTGATCAGCATATCCAAAATGGTCGGCAAAATTTTAAGGGCCTCCGGTGTTAATTCCACTTGTCCGGATTCGAACATCACATCCGCCGGCAGGCGCAGGGTGATCACGCCGTTGTCAAAGACCGCGCCGATTTTGCCTTCCAAATTTTTTTGGTTCAAATAAGTGCGCATGGAGTCAAACACCCGGCGTTGGCGTTCAATGAGCTCGCGCTGCAGCCGGGCGGCATCCAGGGTGGCCGTATCATCCACGGCTTCCGGCCGGCTGCTGCTGTCGTTTTTTTCTTTGAGGCTTTGCGTGCCCAAATTTTCGCGCATGGCTTCGGAAATTTCGCCAAAGCGCTGTGTATCCAGGGAAGACAAGGAAAAGAGCAGGATGAAGAACGTGAGCATCAGAAGGCTCATGTCCGCAAAAGTAATCAGC
>CBDTYX010000310.1:0-2371 GCA_965364745.1 uncultured Desulfovibrionaceae bacterium
GATGTAAGAGGCCGGGACATCATCACCCCTTCGCTCCAACTGACCAAGCTTAATTCAGAATATATGATCCGGCTTGTGCATGAGGTGGAGACCACGGAATTAAACAGCGGCATTATCGGGCATACCTCCGCCAATAAGCCTATGCGGCCCGCAAACAAGTCCGATGAGTGGGAGGCGGAATCACTGGAAATAATGGACAAGGACCGCTCCATCACGGAAATAGACACGCGCGTATCCATGCACGGCGAGGAATACATGCGCCTGATTCGTCCGCTCATAGCCGATCCTGCCTGTGGCGACTGCCACGACGGCGTGAAGCGCGGCGATTTGGTGGGCGGGCAATCCGTGTCTGTGCCCATGGCTCCTGGTTTGGCTGCGGCTAATCATATGGCGAATATTTACATTTTCTCCCACGGCGGTCTGTGGGTTTTAGGCATAATTTTGTTCAGCTTCGGCGCGCATTCGTTGCAGCAACGCATCCGGCAGCGGGACAAAAAGGAACAGGAGTTGCGTGTTTTGGCTGAAGATCTGGAAGATCGCGTGCGGGCCGGCGTTAAGGACGTAAATCGACGCGAACGCGAGCTGCAGGCTCTTATGGATAATACCGACTCCGGAGTCTTTCTTAAAAATTCTGCGCATGAATACACGCTGGCCAATAACTGTTTTAGTTCACTGGTTAACAAGGACATTGCCGAGATTGTCGGCAGCAATGATAAGCAAATACTGCCGGCGGATCTGGCCGCGCAGTTCCTGAACGGGGAAATCGCAGTAATGGATAGCCGCCGGTCGGCGGAAATTAAAGATTTACACTTTCCGCACAAGCCCGATGAAACTTTCAGCGCGTTTATTTTCCCGCTTATCGATGATGAGAGCGCCGTAGCGGGGGTGGGTGGTATTTTGATTAACACCACTCAGCGCCAGCAGATGGAAGAAATCATGCGCAAGGCCAAGGATGATGCGGAAAACGCCAGTCGGGCCAAGAGTGATTTTTGGGTCAATATCAGCCATGAAATCCGTACTCCGCTAAACGGAGTCATGGGCATGGCTGATCTTCTGTTGCGCTCGAATTTAAATCAAGAGCAGGCCTTCATGGCCGCCACCATAAAATCCAGCAGCAATAACCTGCTCAACGTGCTCAATGATATTCTCGATTTCTCAAAGATAGAGAACGGCAAGATGTATCTTGATCCCACACCTTTCAGCCTGCGTGATATGGTTTTTGATGCGGTGGCCAACATAGTGCCTATGGCTTATGAAAAGAATCTGGAAGTGATTGTCCATGTGGCGCCCAAAGTGCCCGACCACCTTATCGGTGATTGGACGCGACTGCGCCAGGTTTTGCTTAATATAATCAACAATGCCGTGAAGTTTACCGAGAAAGGCGAGGTAACCATTGCCGTGCGGGTTTTAAGCCAGGGCAAGGAAAGCGTGCGTTTGCGCCTTAGCGTGACTGACACCGGCATCGGCATTGCTCCGGAAAAGCAAAAGAAGATTTTTTCAGCCTTTGTGCAGGGGGACTCTTCCAGTACGCGTAAATATGGCGGCACGGGTTTGGGATTGGCTATTTCCACAGCGCTGGTCAAGCTGATGGGCTCGGAAATATCTTTGGAATCAAGCCCGGGCTATGGTTCTTCATTCTGGTTTGATATTGATCTGCCGTTTATCCTGGATGAGGGCCGCGCCCCCTGCCCGTGGGCTCGGTGCAAGACCTCAGGGGCATTTCTGCCTTGGTGGTGGATGACAATCCCACCAACCTGCATATTTTTAAAGAGCAACTTCAGACTTGGGGCGTGATTCCCCAGGTGTGCGAAAGCGCCGCCGAGGCTTTGCGTTTGTTGCGTTTATCCGCAAATAAAGGCGAGCCGTTTGATATTGTGCTTACCGACCTGCAAATGCCGGAAATGGATGGGCTAGGCCTGTTGAACGCCATGCGCGAGGATGCGGAATTGAAAAATATTCCCGGCTTGCTTTTGTCTTCAGGCGAAATTCCTAAGACCGCTCTGGATAATCCGGTGTTCAGCTCCAATCTGACTAAACCTGTGCGGCCGGAAGATTTAATGAGGGCTATGGCCGCGGCTTTGGGCATCTGGGAAAAATTTGACATGAGCTCTTTCCAGCTCAAAGTTTTCCGGCACGGCAAAAACACTTATGAGAAGAGCCTGCGCATTCTGCTGGTCGAAGATATGGAAGTGAACCAGATGGTGGGGGTGGGCATGCTCACCGAGCTTGGGCACAAGGTTACGGTTGCCCCGGATGGCCAGGAAGCTCTGAACAAGCTTAAGCTCAGCAGCTATGACGTTGTGTTTATGGATATCCAGATGCCGGTGATGGACGGCTTGCAGGCCACCAAACTCATCAGGTCCGACCCTCG
>CBDTYX010000311.1:0-2365 GCA_965364745.1 uncultured Desulfovibrionaceae bacterium
TTCGGCCGGGGCCGGGTTTATTGTGGCCCTGACCGGCGAAATTATGACCATGCCGGGTCTGCCGAGGCTCCCCAGCGCGGAAAGAATAGACGTGGACAACAACGGCAAAATTTCCGGGTTATTTTAGGGAAAAGGAACGCCGCCCGGAGGAGGGGAACCCCAAGGAGCACAGCCTCTTGAGTTTCCTCGCTCCTGCCGACCTCCTCCCCTCCTGAACCCGGATTGGTCCGGATTGGGAGGGAGTTATAATAAAGATAAACCAGCGGGTGCGGAATGACTTTTATTCAACTAAGCTGTGAAAAATTTGTAGAAGAACTGGCTTCCAAGGCCCCGGTGCCCGGCGGCGGCGGGGCTTCGGCCCTGGTGGCGGCTGTGGGTGCGGCCTTGGGCAACATGGTCGGCAGCCTGACCGTGGGCAAGAAAAAATACGCCGATGTGCAGGAAGATATTCTGGCCCTTAAAGTCGAGACCGACAAACTCCAGGCTGAGCTGCTGGCCCTTGTGGAACGTGACGCCGAAGTTTTTGAGCCCCTGTCCCGAGCTTACGGCCTGCCCAAAGAAACCCCTGAAGAGCAAGCCGAAAAAACACGGGTTATGGAAGCCGCCCTGAAAGAAGCCTGCGACGTGCCCCTGGCCGTTATGGAAAAATGCGGTCGGGCCATTGAGCTGCATCGCGAATTCGCGGCCAAAGGCACGCTTCTGGCCATCAGCGACGTGGGCGTCGGGGTAGCCTTTTGTAAGGCCGCGCTGCAAGGGGCCAGCCTTAACGTCTTTATCAACACCAAGGCCATGCAGGATCGCGCCCACGCCGAAGACACCAACCGGCGCGCCCATGCGCTCCTCGCCCAATACCTGCCCCTGGCCGACGAAATTTACGCGGACGTGGCCGCGCGGTTTTTGTAAGTAGCGCGCCGCCCGGAGGAGGGGAACCTCAAGGGGATGTGCCCCTTGGGGTTCCCCTCCTCCGGCCCCTTCCTGAACCCGGATTGGAGTGTACGGAAGGGTTCCGGTCGCCAGGAAGGCGGCGGCCGCGGAGCGCGAGAGGCTGAAAACCACGCTTTTCAGCCTCGCCCCCTGAGAGTCGCACAGGAAGTGCGACCGAAGGATCTGCGACAAGGGCGTTCCCCTCTCCGGAGATCTCCCCTTCCTTAACCCGAGTTGGGCGTGGGCGGGAAAGGACATGGCAAGAATGATCTGCAGGACATTTTGCTGAGTTTGAATTTTTAAGGAGAAGACCATGGCCATGATTCTGGACGGCAAAGCCATTGCAACGAGCATGAACGAAGCCTTGCGCGAGGAGGCGGCCGCATTGCGCGCCGCCGGCGTTATTCCCTGTCTGGCTATTGTGCGCGTGGGCGAGCGCTCCGACGATTTGGCCTACGAGCGCGGAGCCGTGAAGCGCTGCGAGGCCATTGGCGTGGACGTGCGTAACTTCGTCCTGGCTGAGGCCGCGCCGGAAAGCGAGCTGCTGGCCGTCATCAAACAAATCAACAACGACAGCTGCATCCATGGTTGCCTTTTGCTGCAGCCTCTGCCCAAGCACATGGATGAGCGCGCCATCCGTCAGGCCCTTGATCCGGCCAAGGATGTGGACGGCATTACCGCCACATCACTGTTCTCCGTAGTGGCCGGCGGCGGGCCCGGCTTTCCGCCGTGCACGCCCAAAGCGTGCATGGAAGTGCTCGATTATTACAACATTGACGTCGCCGGCAAACGGGCCGTGGTTATCGGCCGCAGCCTCATTGTCGGCAAGCCCGCGGCCATGATGCTCCTGCAGCGCAACGCCACGGTAACCATCTGCCACACCAAAACCCAAAACATGCCCGCCCTGTGCCGCGAAGCCGACATCCTTATTGTGGCCGCCGGCCGCGCCGGCATCATCGGCCGCGACTATCTCGCTCCAAGCCAGGTAGTCATCGACGTGGGCATCAACGTCAACGATCAGGGCAAACTCTGCGGCGACGTCAACTTCGACGAAGCCCAGGGCCTCGTCGGCGCCCTCACCCCCGTGCCCGGCGGCGTGGGCGCCATCACCACTTCAGTTTTAGTGGGCCACGTGCTTCAGGCCGCGCGTCGGGAAAGGGGAACCCCAAGGGGATAATCTCCTTGAGTTTCCCCTCTCCCGGGCTCTCTCCCCTCCTGAACCCTGATTGGGGGGAGGGGACGCCATTGTTTTTTAATCGCAGTTATTGCGGGATTTACGTGTCTGGTTTTTTCAGAGGTCTAATTCGGTTGCCGTGCTGATTTCCGGGCGGAACTCGGCGTAATTGTGCGGCCGCCAGGCCTGCACGCGGGGGCGGGGCTTCCCGCTGATAATAAACAAAATGAGCTGCCTGCCACCAAACAATCAGGGTGAAGGAGGGGG